>DAORXQ010000121.1 GCA_035371905.1 bacterium
GAGAGAAACAAATAATTAAAAAATTAAAAGAATATTTTAAAAATGTTCCTCTTATCACAATCACACAGGAAAAAATTGAGCGGTATTTATCTCTACAAAACTTATCATCGGGAAGTTATAATAGAGAGTTAGCTGTTATAAGGTTTATGTTTAAAAAAGCGGTTGAGTGGAATTATCTGGTTATTAATCCTGTTTTAAATATAAAAAGATTAAGACAACAACAAAAACCTGTTAGATATTTAACAGATGAAGAAATAAATAAAATTTTAAGTGTATGTAATGAAGAAGAAAGAGACATTTTTATTTTCTTTTTAAATACAGGTTTAAGGTTGTCTGAATTTTATAATCTTAAATGGTCTGATATATCACTTGAAAAAGATTTAATTACAATTCAAAAAACAAAGTCATATAAAGTTAGATATATCCCTATTTCAAAAGAGTTAAAAGAAATTTTATTAAAATGGAAAAAACAGAATAGAGAAAAAATTTGTCTTTATTCAAAAGAACATATAAATAAAAAAATAAGAATAATTTCACGGAAAGCAGGCGTAAGTGGAGTTTCAACACATATTTTAAGACATACATTTGCAAGCAGGTTAGTTATGAAGGGTGTTCCTATAAGAGTAGTTCAAGAATTGCTTGGACATAGTGATATAAGGATGACGATGATTTATTCACATTTAGCACCTGATTATTTAGAGCAAGTGAAAAAGGTTTTAAATAGTTAAAAGGGTTTTTAAAAATTCAGTCCATAAAAAATCATTCCATCTCGTTCCTTCTACTGCTTCAATCAATAAATGAATAGGGTTTTCATCATCTCTTATCCATCCTACTAAATAACACAAGCGGGTTAAAGGTGTATCAGGGATTGGATATAATATTTCAATATCATCAATTTTAAGTTTGAATTTTTTAATTAAAATTTCAGCGATTTTATTAAGTTGATTTTCAAGTTCAGAAGGATTTGTATAACCTAAATGAAGTAGAGAATGATATTTTTTAATTGTTTCTTCATTTCCTTCAAGTTTATTGTATAGAATTAGCCACATTATGCTTTCTCCACCGCAGTATGTATTGCTCCAAATCGGATCATCTTCTTTAAAATAGCAGTGTCCGAGTTCGTGAAGGATAACAGGAAAGGAGGGAAATTCTTCTCTAAAAGATACTTGATTTATTTCTTTAAAAGATATAGCGAGAGTTTTTGAGGTGTATACTCTCGGAAGTGAATTTATTTTTTCGTCAAATTCTTTTTCTGTTATAAGATTATTTTTTAATAAGTATTCCCAAAATTCAATCTCATCAATAATTTCAGGGTTCTTATCTTTAATATTAAATTCTTCTTTCCAATCAATAACTTCAACTTCTTTTGAAAATTCATACATCTTTTGAAATTTGTTTTTAAAAATCTGAAAATATTGATTGTTTTTATGAATTTCCAGTAGTTCTTTAATACTCATCTTGATTACTTTTTTCTCTCAATTCTTTCTGTTTAATTTTTATCAAATATCCTATTAAAATGTAAAATCTTATCAGTAAAAAACAAATTAAAAACTTTATCAATAATACAATCCCTTCTTCAAAAGTCCATTTAAAATCAGATCTGTTGTTGAAAGCGGTTATCTATCTTCGGATTCCTTTGTCTATGAAAGAAAAATTAGCAAAGAGAAAAACAGAAGAAGGATTAGATGTATCAGACCTATTAAGAAAAGTTTTAGAACTATTCTTTTATTGGTGGGAAGAAATAGAAAAAGAAAAAAAGAGAGAGGTTTCATTTATAGAATTGTTAAATGAACTTGCTGTTAGGTTAAAAACGAAAAAAAAGAAAGAAAAATGTCAGGGGGACTTGACAGAAACTTGACAGGGAGGTACAATGAAAAAAAAGGGAACAAGGAGGCAGATATGATTAAAAAAACAATTCTAATCGGGCTGGTAGCAGTAAGCGTGGCTTTTTCAGGTATTACTTTTTCTCAAAATAACAGGAATAAAATTTACGACCAACAAGACCATATCACAGCACTTGGGAAAATTGATGAAGATAATTATGTGGATTTAGTTGTTGATGGAAATGTGATTTTCTGGGGAGATAGTGCTGGGCAATACACAGGACGAACAGCAACAAACACACCAAGTAGGATTTATTTAGTAGATTATAACAGAGACGGGAAGTTAGACCTCTTTTATTATGAAGTTGACAGGGACAATTATAAAACAAGAGTATATGTAAAACTTAATCAGGGCAATAGAAATTTTACTGATGGGCAACTTATTTTTGAAAAAGATTGGAAATATAGTAGTTCAGCAGAAAGTGTTTTTACTTGTGAAGATTTAGATGGAGATGGTAATTTAGATTTAGTTTTTTCATGGGAAGGAGTTCCAGAATTGTGTTGTATCCTATGGGGAGACCAGAATAATCACTTTGACATTTCCAGAATGACAGATTTAGGGAATTTAAATTTTGGTTCTTTTATAGACCTTGATAATGACGGGAAGAAAGATTGGGTCTATATAGGAGATACACTTGTAAGGTTTCAAGTGAATAGAGATTTTCCTTCTTCTACTCAAACAGATTTTTCTTCTTTTTTTGGAAATATAGGAGTTATACATATTGAAGCAGTGAGAGATGTGAATAAAGATGGACTACTTGATGTTATTTTGTCTTTCAGGAATGATAATTTAGGAATTGGTAAACTTTTTGTTTCTCATTTAAAACCTGACAGAACTTTTTCTACACCTATTGAAATTTTAACTTCTACAACAGAGGTAGAAGGAACTGGTCCCGTTTTATCTATTCAACCATGTTTGCCAGAACCAGAAGGGGATTTAGACGCTGATGGCATTCCTGATATGATAACTACAAAGTCCGTCTATGGTGGATACAAAATCTGGATTACAACTTTACATGAGGATTTGTCTTATGAAACCAAATTGTTAATCCCCACATATAGTTATGTAGGAGCAGATTGGATCCACTTTGCTGATTGTAATGCTGATGGATATACAGACCTTTTAATATATCACAGCATAGGAACACAAAACGCAGGAGGGTATCTATATTTCAAGCCAGAGGTTAAACTTACAATTTCTGTTATCCCAGAAGGAGTTGGAGCAGTTTATGTTTCTCCTGAATTACCATCATACCAACAAGGAGAACTTGTTTCTTTGTATGCTTTTACCATTCAAAGTGGATATGTCTTTTCTTCTTGGAGTGGGTCTATATCTTCCTCACAAAATCCTCTTTCTTTAACACTTGATACTGATAAAGACATAACAGCAAACTTTGTTCCTTATTCTGGTGGCGGTGGAGGAGGCGGAGGGTGTTTCGTTGCTACTGCCTGTTTTGGAAATTATAATCATCCCTTTGTTAAAGTTTTAAGAGAATTCAGAGATAGATATTTACTCACAAATAGAATAGGAACTGCCTTTGTAAGATGGTATTATACTCATTCTCCAAAATATGCTGAAATAATAAAGAAAAATCTGCTTCTTAAAGTTATAGGTCAGGTATTTCTTACTCCATTTGTTATTCTTGCGTTTATCTTTCTTAAATTAAATGTTTTTGTCTTGATTTGTTTGTTGTTTTTAGGGTATAATAAAACAAGGAGAAAAAAGTGTGGGAATTATTAAAGTTGTATGCGTTAATATGGTACTATCTATTTAAATTTTTGTGGCGAGTTTTCCTTTTTATTTTTTGTGTTCCATTTTTCCCTCAATATAGAAGGTTTGCTATAAGTTATTACCGACCTTTGTGGAAATTTTTTGAAGTTTTTTATATGGTAGGGTTAGGATTAGCGGGAATTGTAGGCGTTGTAGCAGGGATTATGGAAATACCAAACCATCCTGTTCCTTATCATATCCCATATATTGTCGCTGTTGTAGAATTTGCGGGGTGTATAGTTGTGTCTTTGGTTTATTTTATTAAAAGAATGTGGAAATCCATAAAAGAGAAAGTCGGAATTAAAGAGAGAATAGAAGGTTTGTTGTTAAAAGACGGAATAAATGGGTTCACAATTCTTGAACTTTTACTTGTTGTTAGCATTTCCCTTATTATCGCTTTTGGGACATTTGGGTTTATTAAATCAACAAGAAATATAAAAATAGCAAAACAGATTGGGCAAGAATTTGAAAGTATATATCAGGCAAGCGTAAAAATGGCACGAGAAACAACGGATTTTACAATAGATGACCTTGTAAGTAAAGGTTATTTAAAAACAAAAACAAGTGTAATAGGGAAAAATTATGACATCTCTGTGAATGGTTCAACAATAGGGATTAGATTATCTTTACCATCTTCGTGGAAAGGACCCAAAGATTTTCAGTATCCTGTTAAGTATTACTCCTTTTTGGGTGTTAAATGGCTATATGCTGAAT
>DAORXQ010000122.1 GCA_035371905.1 bacterium
AAAAGAAACACTTGATAAACTGATTGAAGAACTTAAAAAAATTTTTGAAAAAAGAAGGACTGGTGAATTAATAGAAGAGATAGATTATGGAAAACTTAATAGAAAAGATTTTATACTTCTGAAAGGAGACATTTCAGGAATTCAGGACTTTATTTATTCTGTATCAAGTGAACATGCATTAAAGGGTTTAAGAGGAAGGTCTTTTTATCTTCAATTAATCTCTGAAATTATTGCTTATAAAATACTTGACGAATTCAATCTGACAAAAGCAAATCTTATATATCTTGGAGGTGGAAACTTTATAATTTTACTTCCAAATCTTTCAGATGCAGAAAAAAGATTGGAAAAACTGACAGAAGAAATAGATAAAGTAATCTTTAAAGCACATCAGGGCAAACTTGGATTTCTTATCTCTTATATTAAATTTCCTTACTGGAATTTTATTGAAAATTTTGGCGATTTATTATCTGAACTTGGAAGAAAATTGGCAATTGAAAAAAGAAAAAAATTTAAATATTTAATATCCGAAAATCTCTTTAAACCATATCCGGAAAAAGTGGAAAAAGAAATGGGTGGTTGCGAAATCTGTGGGAGAGAAATAGAAAAAAAAGATAAATGTGAACTCTGTGAAAGTTTTGAAAAACTTGCAATAGAAATAAAGAAAGAAAATGTGATTATGGAGATAAAAAAAGTTAATAAAAAAGAGATAAAAGAAGAAGTTAATAAATGGGATGAAATATTTGAAGGACTGGGTTATAAAATAAGTTTTGAAAAAAGTATAGGGGGTATAAAAATTTATTTAAACAACTCTGATTTTCTGAAAGTAAATTGTGATGCTTTTAGATATGAAGCAATTTATAGTCCAGAAGGAACTCTTGAAGATATTGCTAAAAAGGCAGAAGGTATTGAAAGATGGGGTGCTTTAAGAATGGATGTTGACAATCTTGGTTTAATTTTTGGTTCAGGTTTTATTGATGAAGAAGGGAAAGATATAACAACAATTTCAAAATATAGTATGTTAAGTTATACATTTTCACTTTTCTTTTCTCTTGGAATTCGGAATATTGTTGAAAAAGAATATAAAGAAAAATGCTGTGTTGTATATTCAGGAGGAGATGATTTATTTATAATTGCGCCATGGAGTGATTTGCCGGAAATTGCTGAGGAAATATGGAGAAACTTTAGAAAATATGTGTGTAATCATGAAAAGATAACAATTTCAGGTGGTATATACATTGCTCCTTCGAAGAAATTTCCTGTTTATCAGGCAGCAAAAAAAGCAGGAGAGGAAGAAGAAAAAGCAAAAAAAGGCGAAAAAAATAAAATCACATTTTTTGAACCAATAAAATGGGATGAAGAATTTGTAAAAATAAAGGAAGTAAAGAATAAACTCTATGAACTTTTGAAAGAAGATGGAAAACCAAAAGTATCAAGGGCTATTTTGACAATTTTATATGGAGGATATAAAGAAAAAGAACTAAAAGAGAGGGGAAAAATACCATTTGTGAGAATCTGGAGAATTTTTTACGCATTGAAAAGATTTATGGAAAGACATAAAGATTACGAAAATGATATTGATAAAATCAGGGAAACATTTATAACTGATTTTAATATTCAACCTAAATTAAATGTAGCAGTAAGATGGGCAGAACTATTAACAAGAAAAGGAGGGTGAAAGAAAGTTAGATTACTTGGAGCGATTGAATATTCACTTTTAATTTTAACAGATGAAAAAGTTTATTAAATATGAAATTTTGACAAATGAAAATTTTCATCTGGATTTGATTAAAAAGTTAAAGGAAAAAGGAATAGATATTGAGAATTGATACAATTAAAAATGGAAGTTTTTTGAAATTGCGAGGGAAGAAGGAAAAATTTTGATGACTTTTGATAAAGATTTTTTGGAGAAAATGAGGAAAAAAGTTTAAAAGGAGGTGGCTATGACTAATATAAACAAAGAAATTATTGAGAAGATAATAAATGGAGATTTTGAGATATTAAATAAATATGCCCAGGAGATTGGTGAGAAATACGCGCCCCAAAATCCACGAGAGAAGGAAGAAAAATTAACTACTTCACAAATTAGAAATATACTGGATGATGTTCAAAGGATGAAAGAAGAAGATATAAAATCACAGAAGCATCAAATTTTAAGACCAAAATTGGCTTATATTGCGGGAAGAAATAATAAGTCATTTGCTTTGAAGGAATTAAAGGAAATAATTGATTATGCACTTCAACTGGTTGGAGATGATTATAAAAAATTTGAAAATTTCAGATATTTTTTTGAGGCAATTGTAGGTTATCATAGATTTTATAGTAAAGTAAAGGATTAAAAGGAGGGCAAAATGTTAAATGAAAATAAAATAAAAGTAAATTTGTTAGGGAAAATATTGATTAAAGGAGATATTAAAGTTATTACTGGATTAAGAATTGCTGGGGCCACTACAGGTTTGAAAATTGGAGGGGTAGACCAACCAGTAATTACTGATGCTTTTGGAAGGCCTTATATCCCCGGTTCTTCTTTAAAAGGGAAATTAAGAATGCTTGCAGAAAAAAATGAGAAAGTAAAACTAAATAAAACGAGAAATGTTAAAAATTCAAAAAAAGAAGAGCCATATTGGCATGAATGTGATGCTCCTGAAGAATATTTAAAGTGTAAAATATGCAAAGTTTGGGGAATTTTAAGTTCTGATAAATTATTAGGGATTCCAGTAGGAACGAGATTAATTGTAAGAGATATTTTTTTAGATGAAAAATCAATCACAGAAGAAATGAGAAGAAATATGGAGCTTGAATGGACAGAAATAAAAATGGAAACAGCAATTGATAGGTTAAAAGGTACTGCTTTAGAAAAAAGCTTAAGAACCATTGACAGGGTGCCAGCAGGAGCAGTTTTTAGACCTATGGAGATGGTCTTTAATATTTTTGAAGAAAGTGACAAAAATTTGCTTAAAGTTGTTTTTGAATCTATGGAATTGCTTGAAGATGATTATCTTGGTGGTATGGGTTCAAGAGGGTATGGAAAAATTAAATTTGAGAATATTGAAATTTACTGGAATAAAAAAGAAGATTATGAAAGTGGGAATATCAATGTGTACAAAATCAATGATGGGTATGCTACTCCGAAAGATATTGTAAAGAACTTCTCTAATATCCAAAATAACATCACCTAAAAGGGAAAGAAAATGAAAATTGTAAAGATTAAATTTAAATCTTCTTTTCATTCAGGAGAAAGAGAAGGATTTTTAGAAGCAACAGAAGAAATAATACATTCAGATACACTTTTTTCTGCTTTCTGTTATAACTACCTTTTGCTTTACGGAGAAAACGAACTGAACCAACTTATAGAAAAATTCAGAAACAATAATCCTGTATTTTTAATTTCTTCAATGTTTCCATACAGTAAAGAAAAATTATATTTCCCTGTACCTTTAAATCAATTGCCGAAAGAAAAAGTAATTAAAAAAATTAAGTATATAGAAAAGGATGGATTTGAAAAATTGTTAAATGGAGAAAAACTTGAAGATATTTATCTAAATTACAGCACAATACCTGAAAAAGATGGAAAAACACATTACAATATAATTGAAAATCCGAGAATTGGTTTAAGCAGATTAAATACAACTCCTGGAGAAAACTATTTTCATTTTGGAGAAGTATTTTTTGAAGAAGGAAGTGGTTTATTTTTCGTAGTAGATTTTAAAGAACCTGATTTTGAAAAGAAATTTTTTGCAACATTAAGATTAATGGGAGACGAAGGAATTGGAGGAGATAGAAGTGTTGGGAAAGGAAATTTTACAATTGATACAATTGATAAATTTGAAATTCAAACTCCTTCTGAATCTTTTGGTTGTATAATTCTTTCACTTTATTTACCACAGGAAAATGAATTAAAAGACCTTAAAGATGGTTATTATGAGATAATTGAAAGAAAAGGATATATCTTTTCTCCATACACAAAATCTTTAAGAAAAAAATCAATCAGAATGTTTATTGAAGGTTCTGTTTTTCCATCAATGAAAAAAGGAAAAATAGCAGATGTAACACCTACTGAAATATTCCAAAGCCATAATGTTTATAGATATGGTTTTGCATTTTCTTTACCCTGTAAAATAGAGGTTCAAAATGAAAATTAAAATAAAAGTTTTAAGTCCAGTCCATATTGGTTCTGGAAAAGAAATAAGTCCTCTTGAATATGTGCTTGAAGAAAATAAATTCATCAGGATTAATATGGATGCACTTTTTCAATCACCTGAATTTTCAAAATTTAAAGATAAATTTTTAAATATGGCACAAAGTGAAAGATATATAAA
>DAORXQ010000123.1 GCA_035371905.1 bacterium
AAGAACTGAGTAGGGTATGTGGAGGTATTGCACTTGCTTATGCTGGGACTGCTCTTGGTACTTTTCCTATTGTACTTTTTGGTAATGAAGAACAAAAGAAAAAATATTTACCGCCAATAGCAAAAGGAGAAAAACTGGCTGCATTTGCTGTTACAGAACCGGAAGCGGGAAGTGATATAACAAATTTAAATACAATTGCAAAAAAAGAAGGTGATTATTATATTCTAAATGGAACCAAACAATGGATAACAAATGGAGGGGAGGCAGAGATTTATGTTGTAATTGCTGCAACTGATAAAACAAAGGGTCCAAGAGGAGCCACCGCATTTATACTTGAAAAAGGTATGGAAGGTTTTAATTTTGGAAAAAAAGAAAAAAAACTTGGGATAAGAGCATCTGCTACAAGAGAACTTATTTTTGAGAATTGTAAATTACCAAAAGGAAATGTATTGGGTAGGGAAGGTATGGGTTTTTTAATAACACTTAAAAATTTTGATACAAGCAGACCTGGTGTTGCAGCACAAGCTCTTGGTATTGCACAGGGTGCATTTGATGAAGCACTTAAATATGCTCATACAAGAAAACAATTTGGTCAGACAATTATATCCTTTCAGGCAATCAGTCATATGCTTGCAGACATGGCAACCCAGATTGAAGCAGCAAGATGTTTAATTTACCAGACAGCAAAAATGATAGATAGTGGAGCAAAAGAGTTTTCAAAAGAGTCAGCGATGTGTAAACTTTTCGCCTCAGATGTAGCAATGAAAGTTACAACAGATGCAATTCAAATACTTGGTGGTTATGGTTATATGAAGGATTATCCGGTAGAAAAAATGTTCAGGGATGCTAAAATTACTCAAATATATGAAGGGACAAATCAGATACAGAGAAATATAATATCTCTTGAACTTATAAAGGAACTTACAAGGAATAAACCGTAATAAATGAGAGAAATAAGGTTTGATGAAGAAGGGAAAGTTAGAGTTGATAAATATTTAAAAGAGATTACAGGACTTTCTAGAGAAAGAATAAAAAATCTCATAAGAAATAAAAAAATTTTTGTAAACGGAAAAGTTATTGAACCTTCCTATATTTTGCAGAAAGGAAACTTGATAACAATATTTGAAGAAGAAATAGATAAAGAATTTAATATTGAACCTGAAAAAGGTCAACTTGATATAATTTATGAAGATGAGGATATCATTGTTCTAAATAAAAAAGCAGGAATTTTAACTCATCCAACCCATGCGATAAAATCTGGCACACTTGTTAATTTCCTTCTATATCATACTAAACTTTCAAACATTGGTTCACCTTATAGACCAGGTGTTGTTCACCGTCTTGATAAAGAAACCAGTGGAGTTATTGTATTTGCAAAAACTGATTATGCATACTGGTCTCTTATTGAGCAATTTAAAAACAGAATTGTTAAAAAGACATATTATGCAATTGTTGAAGGAAGATTTCCTGAAAAGAAAAAAGTAGTTGAATTCAGAGTTTCTCCGGATAGAGAAAATCCAACCAAAATGAAAGTTCACTTTTTAAAAGGAAAAGATGCCTTAACAGAAATAGAAGTAGAAAAATATGTTGGAAATTATACATTACTAAAAATTAAACCGGTTACAGGAAGAACTCATCAGATTCGTTTAACACTTTCTTATCTTGGATATCCCATTTTAGGAGATGACAAATACGGGAAAAAAACGGAAATAATAAAAAGGGTAGCTCTTCATGCATATCAAATTTCATTTCTACATCCGAAAACAAAACAATATGTTGAATTTTCAGCACCATTTCCTGAAGATTTAAAAAAAATTTTGACTGTTTAAAGATTAAATGTTTATATTTAAGAAAAAGGGAGGAAAAATGGAAGATTTGAAAATAGGAATAATTGGTTTTGATACTTCTCATGTTGTTGCATTTACAAAACTTTTGAATGATGAAAATGACCCATTCCATGTTAAAGGTGGAAAAGTAATTGCAGGTTATCCTTCTTTTAGCCCAGATATTCAAGCAAGTTATTCCAGAGTAGAGGGATTTAAAAAAGAACTGGTTGAAAAATACAATATAGAAATCGTAAATACAATTGAGGAACTAATTGAAAAAGTTGATGCTGTTTTACTTGAGAGTGTTGACGGAAGAAGGCACCTGAAAGAAGCGGAAACTGTTATAAAGTCAAAAAAAACATTATTTATAGATAAACCACTGGCTGCAAATTATTCTGATGCAAAAAAGATTTATAAAATGGCTGATGAATATAAATGTCCGGTTTTTTCTTCTTCCTCTTTAAGGTTTGATTATAATTTTACAAAAATAAAAAATGATATAAACATTGGTGAAATTTTAGGTTGTGACGCTTTTTCTCCCTGTACTCTTGAATCTACAAATCCAGGTTTTTTCTGGTATGGGATTCACGGAGTTGAAATTTTATATACATTTATGGGTAAAGGTTGCAGAAAAGTATATTGTGAAAAAACAGAAGATTTTCATTTTGCTACTGGAATATGGGATGATAATAGAATTGGAAGCGTTAGAGGAATAAGAAAGGGTTTTTTAAACTATGGTGCAACTGTTTTTACTGAAAAAAAGGTAATTCATGTAACATATTCAACTGAAATCCCAATTTATGCACAGCTTTTAAAGGAAATAATTAAATTTTTTATAACTGGAAA
This sequence comes from bacterium, assembly GCA_035371905.1. Classification (NCBI taxonomy): domain Bacteria; species bacterium. The sequence goes on from DAORXQ010000123.1 coordinate 2,673, forward strand.
ACCACCTGTTGAAAAAGAAGAAACTCTTGAAATTATGAAGTTTATGGAATGTGCGTTAATAAGTGAAAAAGAAAAAAGGACTGTAAATTTAAGTGAAATTGATTAAATTTAAAAAAATTTTGTTCTGTAAATCAATAATTTGAATATTCTTTTGCTTGAGCCCTTAAACTTAATAAAAGTTCAATATTTGATTTTGTTGTCTTAATTTTATTTATTAGAAGTTCCATTGCTTCAATTGGATTAAGAGGAGCAAGTATTTTTCTTAATAACCATATTAACTGTAATTCTTCTGGGTCAATAAGTAATTCTTCTCTTCTTGTGCCAGACCTGTTTATATCTATTGCAGGAAATATTCTTCTATCAGCAAGTTTTCTCTCAAGGTTTATTTCCATATTTCCAGTTCCTTTAAATTCTTCAAAGATAACATCATCCATTTTACTTCCTGTATCAATTAAAGCGGTCCCTATTATTGTTAAACTTCCACCTTCTTCTATATTTCTTGCTGCTCCAAAAAATCTTTTTGGTTTATCAAGAGCAGTTGATTCAAGTCCTCCTGTCATTATTTTACCACTGTGTGGAACTAAAACATTATAAGCTCTTGCAAGACGGGTTATACTATCAAGTAAAATAACAACATCTTTTTTATGTTCAACAAGTCGTTTTGCTTTTTCAAGAGCAATTTCAGCAACCTGTGTATGCCTTTCTGGTGATTCATCAAAAGTAGCACTTATAACTTCTCCTTTAACAATCCTTCTCATTTCTGTGACTTCCTCTGGTCTTTCAGCAACAAGTAAAACTATTAAATATACTTCAGGATGATTTTTTGCAATTGCATTTGCTATTTTCTGTAAAATAACTGTTTTTCCTGCTCTCGGAGGAGAAACTATAAGTCCTCTTTGCCCTTTTCCTATAGGAGTAATTAAATCAATAACTCTTGTTGTTATCTCCTCTGGTGTTGTTTCCAGTATAAATCTTTTATCAGGATGAATTGGAGTTAATTCTTCAAATGGTATTCTGGAAGAAATATTTTCAGGAGGTTCACCATTTACCATTTCAACCTTTAAAAGTGCAAAATACTTCTCATTTTCTTTTGGAGGTCTTATCTGTCCGGAAACCGTATCTCCTGTTTTTAATCCAAATTTTTTTATTTGTGATGGAGAAACATAAATATCATCTGGTCCTGGAAGGTAATTATAATTTGGTACTCTTAAAAATCCAAAACCATCGGGAAGAACTTCAAGAAAACCTTCTCCAAAAAGTAATCCATTTTTCTTTGCCTGTGCTTCCATTATTTTATATATTAATTCTTCTTTTCTTAAACCACTGATTCCATTTACTTCCATTTCTTTTGCAATTTTCTGTAATTTTGTCATACTCAATTTTCTTAAAGTTGAAACATTAATTTCATTAGTTTGATCCATTCTTTTCTCCTTTTTTATTGATTTAAATTTTTTAATAATTCATCAACAATTCTTTTTAGATTTTCCTCTGTTTTTTTAATTGAGCCAGAATTATCAATTATGTAATCAGCTTTTTTCTTTTTGAGAGCAAGTGGTAGTTGATTTTTCCATATATTTTTTATATCTTTTTCAGAGTATTTATCCATTAACCTTTCTTTTATCTT
>DAORXQ010000124.1 GCA_035371905.1 bacterium
CGTCATTTATTATTACATATGAAATTTTTTTATCATATACAATACCTGAAATTTTAAAATCTGGTTTTTTAGGTTCAGATTTGATAATAGAAATGGGTTTTTCCTCTTGTATTTCTGGAATAACAGTTTTTTCTGATTCTTTTTTAATTAGCCATGATTTTAAAGGATTTTTTAATGGTTTACTTTTTTCATATTTTAATTCAATCTTATCTTTATTTTCCATTTGCATTATTTTATTCTGAATACTTTTAAAATTTTCTTCTATTTTTCTTAAATCAATACCACCTATCATTTCTTTTTCTTCAAAAATTCCTTCATTTTCTTTTTTACTCATTTTCTTTTGTTTTGGTTTAAATTGCCATCCTGTTATTATTAAGAGAATTAATATCAAAATTACCAGTTTTAAAACATTTTTATTTTTCATACTTTATTTTACCTTTTTTATTCCAGCAATTTTAAGATTAAAAATATTTTTTTCATTTTCACCTTCTAAAACTTCTATTTCTTCAATCTTTAAATATTTTCTTCCTGATTCAAGACGATTGATAAAATAAAAAAAACCTTTGAAACTACCCATCAATTTAACTTCCCAGAAAAAATATAAATCACTTGGAATTTCTTCTTTTTTTACAGAAATAATTTCTATAAATTCTTTTGGAGTAATTTCTTCAAGATATTCGTAAATTGCAAGATTCGGGTCATCTGTATAATTTAACCATTCAAAGTTATATATTTTATCTTCTGCAAAATCAATTGTTTTCTTAATTGTCTGAAAAAATTCTGGATCATTTTTTATTTTAAGATAATTATATGTAAGTAAATCCTTTTCTGTCTTATATTTAACTATTTGATTCTTTTGAGGAATGAAAATAATAACTGTAAAGATTCCTATTACAAAGAGATAACTGATAATTACCCACAAAAACCATCTCTTTAAAATTTTATAAAAATCTCTCATTTTTTTCCTTCAAGTTTAATTCAAACTTGAAATAGTAAATCTCATTGTCTTCTTTTTTTTCTTTTCTTATTTCAAGAAGAGAGATTTTTTCAAAAATGCTTTTCCCTTTTTCCATCAGATTTTTTGCAAAATATGAACATCCTTTTTCTGGTTGAATGTAATAAGGAGAAATATATCCTTCTATGAATATATTAAAATTTTTCCCTTTTTGCGTATATCCTTTTTTGTAAGAAAGTTTTTTAATCCAGATACCAGAAGGAAGAGAATCTGATATTATCCAGAATATATCACTCCATAGTATTCTATCTTTATATTCATCTTCATAAAAAGAGCACTTTTGACAGAGAATTTGTAATTTTTTATCATTGGTTTTTAAATTTTCAAAAATAACTTTTTCTGCCATAATTTCTTTATCAAGATTTTTAATTTCATTCTTTATTCTTTCAATAATTATTTTATTTGATAGATAAAAAATTCCACAGATTAAAAAAATTGTAACAAGACCTGTAAGGTAAAAAATTATAAATCTTATGAGTAAAATCTTTTTTCTGTATTTTTCTAATCTTCTTTTAAGTAAATTAATCTCTATCATATTATTTTTCTTGTTAATAGTCCTATACAGACAGCATAGGACATACCATTTTCTATTTTATCAAGAGGAATGAGGGATTCTGAAAAAAAAGAGAGAGGGTTATAGTTTTCACAAGGAATATTTATATTCTTTTCTATTACTTCTTTAATTCCGGATATATTTGCTCCTCCACCTGTCAAATACATTTTATTAATTTTTTCTCCTGTTTTATTCTGAAAATATTTTAAGGAAACATTTATATCTTCAATAAATTCAGGAATTATATCATTAAGAATAACATTTTTTTCAAATTCCTCTATTTTTTCAATATTATGTGTACCCCATAAAATGTCTCTGCAGAATAAAAACTTATCCTTTAAAAATATAACTAAATTTGAAATTGAAAATCCAATATTTAGAATACAAACAGAATTTGTGTCTTTATTAAAATATAGAAAACTGTTTAAAACTGCGAGACCATCAACATCCATTATAAGTGGTCTTAATTTTGCTTTCAAAAAAATTTTATTGTATATTTCCACTTTGATTAAAGGGCAGGAAATAAGAAAAATGTTTTTTTTACTATCTATATTGAATGAAATATAATCATATTCATAATTATCTAAAAAATCAGGTATTATTTGAATTCCTTCTAGTTTTATTGCATTTTCAAGTTCTTCTTCAGATAAATTTGGAAGTTCAAAATAATGGAAAATAATATTATTTCCTGCAATACTGAATATACACTTCTTTCCTTTATAATTGTTTTTATTGAGAAAATCTCTCAAAAAATTTCCTAATATCTCAGTATCTTCAATAGAAATATTCCTGAAATTTTCTATAGGATTTTCAATTTTTTCTATATTTGTCAAATATAAACTATCTTTTTTTTCATAACCCTCTACAATTTTTATATATTTAGACCCTATATCAACACCTATTTTAAGGGACATATTTTTAAAAAAAAAGTGGAGTTAGGTTAACTCCACTTTGCGTATCTTTTTAAAATACTTTCCAACTTTCACCACCATCTGTAGACCATTCAAGAGTTCCATCATCAAGTTTTATTCTTACCTGAATATCTGCAGCATCTCCTGAACCATAGGCAACAGCATATGTCCCATCTACTGAAAATGTAGTAAAATATTTATTTCCAGAGGCATCAACTCCAAGATCTTCATCTGAACTGACTGCGTCTTCAATTACTTTATATTCATTGTGCTGTGAATAATAAACTCTTTCAGCTGTTCTAATTGACCCAACAAGGGAAGCACCTTCAGATGCTTTTGATTTTTTAACCTGTCCTGTGTATAAAGGAATAGCAATTGCTGCAAGAATACCAACAATAATAACTACCACCATCAACTCAATCAACGTAAACCCTTTTTTTCTATTTTTTTTCATTTTTTTCACCTCCTTTCTTTAATTTTTGACGTTATTATAAACTTTTTTTCTCTTTCTGTCAAAAATTTTTTTATGATATCAGAGTTACTATATATCCCATCATCTAATAGTTCCTGCAAGTTTAAATATGGGTAAATAAATAGCAAGAACAACAATACCAACGATAATCCCAAGACCTATTATTAAAATTGGCTCAATTATAGAAGTTAAAATATTTACAGTTGCATCAACTTCATCTCTGAAAAATTTTGAAACCCTGTTTAACATATCTTCTAATCTACCTGTTTCTTCTCCAACCCTTACCATTCTCACAAGTATTGGCGGAAAAATTTTATATTTTTTCATTTCTTCATTTAGAACTTTACCTTCTATAACTCCTTTTCTTATTTTTTTAACAATATCCTCAATTATTATATTCCCTGAAGTAGCAGCAACTATTTCAAGAGCAGAATTTATACTTACTCCTCCTGAAAGAAGTGTGGAAAGAGAACGGGAAAATCTTGAAAGAGAAATTTTAATCACAAGTTTACCAATTAAAGGAAATTTTAATTTCACTGAATCTATCCAGTATCTACCAGATTTTGTATTTCTGTAAAAAAATAAAAAAATTCCAAATAAAACTAAAAATATTAAAATAAAGGGTAAAAATTTTAAAAATAAACCACTTATTTTAAAAACAATCAATGTTAATCCGGGGAGTTTTGCTCCAAAACTTGAAAAAATAGATTGAAACTTTGGAATTAGAAATAAGAAAACAAAAGAAATAACTCCTATAAAAAACAAAAAAATTACAGCAGGATAACTTAACGCCTGTCTTAATTTTCTTAAGAGAATTATCTGGTCTTCTATATATGATGAAAGTTCTGTCATAACACCGACAAGATTTCCACTTTCTTCCCCTGATTTTACAAGTGCAACATATAAAGGAGAAAAGATATTAGGATATTTACTTATTGCACTGGAAAAATTACTTCCTGTCTGTATATCTTTTCTAATATTTTCAAGAGCATATGCAAAATATTTATTTATAGTTTGTTCTTTTAAGTCAGAAATGGCATCAATTATTGGAACACCTGCATCAAGCATTGTTGCAAGTTGTCTTGAAAATATGGCAATTTCTCCAAGTGATACTCTTCCTCTTTTCTTTGGCTTTATCGTCATTTCAGAAATCCCATTTTTATCAACAAGTTTTATTTCAATTGGTATT
>DAORXQ010000125.1 GCA_035371905.1 bacterium
ATGAGGTAAAAAAAGAAATTGAACAGTTAAAATCAAAAGGGATTATTCCTAAACTTGTTGCTGTTTCTGTAGGTGAAAATCCTGCAAGCATTGTATATATGAATCAGCAGAAAAAAAACTGTGAAAAAATAGGAATTAATTATGAGATAATGAGTTTATCTGATAGTATTGATGAGAAAGGGATTATTGAAAATATTGAAAAATTAAATGAAAATCCAGATGTAACAGGAATAATTTTACAACTTCCTCTTCCCAAAGGAGTTGATACAAGAAAGGTTCAATCAAAAATAGCACCTAATAAAGATGTTGAAGGTGTTAATCCTGTTAATATGGGATGGATTGTATATGGAAGACCGGTTGTTGGACCATGTACAGCACTTGCGGTTAAAGAAATAATTGAGTATCTTGGTATAAATCTGTATGGAAAGGAAGTTGTTATGGTTGGTCATTCAGATATAGTAGGAAAACCTGTTGGTTTGCTTTTGGTTGATAAGTTTGCTACAATTACAATCTGTCATATAGGAACTTCTGATGCAGGGAGACTTCAAGACCATGTAAAAAGAGCAGAGATATTAATTGTTGCTGTTGGAAAGGCAAATTTAATACCAGGGGACTGGATAAAAGAAGGAGCAATTGTAATAGATGTCGGAATAAATAGGGTAGGGGATAAAATAGTAGGAGATGTTGAATTTGAAAAAGCAAAAGAAAAAGCGAGTTGGATTACACCTGTTCCAGGAGGAGTTGGACCTATCACAACTGCAATCTTATTAAGGAATACTGTTTTACTGGTAAAATTACAGAAGGGAGTATAAAAATCGTGTTATGACGAAAATAAAAACATACAGGAATTTAACCTCTGACCTTTTGTAAAATCTTCAATAGTTCTTTATCTCCCTCTACATCGCCCAGACAAGTAGCGATTATACCATTAACAATTCCCTCTATTTTTTTAACAAATTCAACTGCATTTTCCATCGTAGTAGTTGCAGGCCAATTTATTCTTTCAAGTATCTTTTTATTTTTAGGTGTTTCTACAACAAAGTAAGGATAAATAGGTTTTCCTAACTTTTTACACTCAAGAGACAATTCTTTTAACTTTGGGAGAGATGCTTCATCTAATCTTAAAAAAAAGCAGAAATCCCATTGATCTCTAATACGAGCAATTGCATCTTCAGTTGGTCTACGGCTTGTCACAAGACATCCTAATTGTAAATTTTTTACTTTTATAGTTTCTCTCAAGAAACTCCTTATTTCTTCCGCAGGGCCTGTAGAACGCCTAAATTGTTCAAACTCTTGAGGGTCCCTAATAATCTCACAGTTGCCATCTTTTCTTGTTCTAATTGCAAATCCATATCTTGGCGCATCTCCTGGATCAGGAATCATTCCATCAATACCAACAGATTCACATGCCTTTGCCACTGCACCAATTTCAACTGGTCCTTTGTAATTTGTAATTAGCATTGGAAACACTATTTTTTGCGGGAATTTTGTTTTGATAATGCAAGCAACTGCTGTTGCTGATGGTGCAGGTATTCCACTGGCACTATCAGTAATGTTGTATCCATCTATTAAGTCATTAATTTCATCTACTAATTCAAGAAAGTTTGACTTCGGAATAAATTCGTATAATATTTTCATAAATTTCTCCTCCTTTCTAATTGTTATTTTTCTTTTTTTAATTTATCAAATCATTTTATCTTTGTCAAATTTTTTCTCTGGTTTTAATATGATAATTATAAGTGCAGAAATATCAATGAGTTACAAAGATTAATCACTATGTCGGAATTTTTTAGCCCTTTTTTCTTTTTCAAAATAATTTATTAGTGGAAGTAAAAATTCAATTGTGAGAAAACTTTCAAGGTATATAAGAGAACTTTCAAATTCCTCATCAGTTTTAGTTTTTCCTGTGGTATTGGTGTTCAGTGTGTTTCAAAAGTTATTGATGTACCAGTTTATCCTGCTTCAAACACAATTTATCTTGGTGGATTTCAGGGACTATGGCCTGGTGGGGAAAGATGTGCTGAATGTGGGACCTGTTATCTTGGAATTACAGGAGGAATATGCCCTATTACATTTTGTACAAAACAACTTATTAATGGTCCATGTGGAGGAACAAATAAAGGAAAATGTGAAATAGACCCAGAAAAAGATTGCGGATGGGTTTTAATATATGAAAGATTGAAAAAAATAGGAAAACTTGAAATTTTAAAAGAATACCAAGAACCAAGAAATTATAAGTTACTTGAACCTGATTCTAAATTGAGGAAAAAGGTATTTTATGATTTAGATAAAAACGAGGAGTTTTAAATGGAAATTTCTAACTTACAGAAAAAATTGAATGAAGGGAAATTTGTTATTACTTCTGAAATAGGGCCTGGGAAAGGAACAAATCTTGAGTTTTTAAAAGAGGCAGAAGTTATAAAGAATATGGTTGATGCAATAAATGTGACTGATTTACAAAGTTCTGTTATGCGACTTGGTTCACTTAGTGTTTGCCACTTACTTGTAGAAATGGGGATAGAGCCAATTTTCCAGATAACATGTAGAGATAGGAATCGACTTGCATTACAATCAGACCTTTTAAATGCTTATGTTCTTGGTATTAGGAATGTTTTAGTTTTAACAGGAGACCATCCAATACTTGGGGACCATCCTGAAGCAAAGTCAGTTTTTGACCTTGATTCTGTTTCATTATTAAAAGTCGCTTCAACATTGATGGAAGGAAAAGATATGAAAGGGAATGAACTTGATGGTAAAGTAGAATTTTTTATTGGAGCAGTTGTAAGTCCTGGATATGAACCAATTGACCTACAGATAATAAAGATGGAGAAAAAAATTGAAAATGGAGCAAAATTCTTCCAGACACAGGCAGTATATGATTTAAAAAAGTTTGAAGAATTTATGAAAAGAGTTGAAAAATATAAGGTTCCTATTTTAGGTGGAATTGTTCTTCTTAAATCTGCTGGTATGGCAAAATATATGAATGAGAATGTAGCAGGAGTTACAGTTCCTGATAAATACATAGAAATGATGGCAAAGGCAAAGAAGGAAGAAAGAGTAAAAGTAAGTTTACAGATTGGAGCAGAATTGATTAAAGGTATGAAAGACATGTGTCAAGGGATTCATATAATGCCACTTGGATGGGATAAATATGTTCCTGATTTACTTTCTTTATCAGGTATAATTTGAAAAATAAAATTTTTTTGACATATAATTTTAATTATCGTATAATTTATAAATAGACACAAAGTTAGTGTAAAGGACAAAGAGGTCCTTTTTCCCAAAGTGGGGGAAAGGACCTCTTTTTTTTATAAACAAAAAGGAGGGAAAAATGGGAAATTTTAACCTTTTTGAAATGGCTCAAAAACAACTTGATATGGTAAGCAAAATTTTAAAACTTGATGAAGCAACTCATAATTTTTTAAGAGAACCAATGAGAGAAATTCATATTACAATACCGGTTAAGATGGATAATGGCCAAACAAGGATCTTTAAAGGTTTCAGAGTTCAGTATAATAATGCAAGAGGGCCTTTTAAAGGAGGGATTAGATTTCATCCAGAAGAAACAATAGATACAGTTAGAGCACTTGCTGCATGGATGACATGGAAGACTTCTTTACTTGACCTTCCTTACGGAGGAGGTAAAGGCGGGGTTATATGTAATCCTAAAGAATTATCAGATTCAGAAAAAGAAAGATTGGCAAGAGGTTATATAAGGGAACTTGCTGAATTCATTGGTCCTGAAAAAGATATTCCTGCTCCTGATGTTTATACTGATCCTCAAATTATGGCATGGATGATGGATGAGTTTTCAAAAATTAAAGGTTATAATTCTTTTGGAGTTATAACAGGAAAGCCTTTAGCCCTTGGAGGTTCGCTTGGAAGAAATGATGCTACAGCAAGAGGTGGAATATATTGTGTAAGAGAAGCAGCAAAATATTTAAAAATAAATTTAAAAAATTCAAAAGTTGCAATACAGGGTTTTGGTAATGCAGGTTCTTATGCTGCTATTTTATCACAGGAAATTCTTGGTGCTAAAATTATCGCTGTTTCTGATTCAAAAGGCGGAATTTATTCTGAAAAAGGGCTGGATCCT
>DAORXQ010000126.1 GCA_035371905.1 bacterium
AAAGAAAAAAAAATTTTATCAAATTTTAAAGTAGCAGAAGTCATTGCTTTAAAACCATATATTTTCCCAGCAGAAATTATTATAGATAAAGGTAAAAAGGATGGTATAGCAGAAAATAATCTTGTTCTAACAAGGGATATTTTCTTAATTGGAAGAGTGGTGGAAGTTAATAATTCATATTCCAGAGTAATTTCTATTTTTAATAAAAAAACAAAAATAAGTGCCATAGTTTCATCTACAAAAGAAATTGGTGTGCTTGAAGGAGGATATGCGCCTTTTCTATTAATGAAATATATTCCTTATGATAGTAAAGTAAAAATCGGAGATGAGATTTATACATCTGGATTTAGTGAATACTATCATTCAGGAATAAAAATAGGGAAAATAGTAAAAATATCAAAGGATACTAATTCACTTTTTTTAAAAATTTTTGTAAAGCCATATATTTCTTCTTATGATTTTAAGGAGGTAATTATTTGTGAATAGAAAACTCTGGGTTATTTTAGAACAGGTTTTAATTGTTTCTATTTTTCAGTATATTTTTTTTAACTTCTTTCATTTAAAAGTAATCCCTTCTTTTTTTCTTGTTTATCTGTTATTACTTACTTTTGAAGGAAATGTTGAAATTGCTTTATTTTTAAGTTTTATTCTTGGAGTAATTAACGATATTTTTTCAAAAGAAATTTTAGGTTTGACTTCTGTTAGATATCTCTTAGTAATTTATTTTTCTTCATTTTTTGTGGTAAAATCAATAAGAGGTAAATGTAGTTTGATTTTTGTATTCAGTTTTTTATATTTTTGTATGCTTTCTTTTAGAAAACTTGATGAAAGTTTCTGGGATGGAAAAACTTTGTTGAAGTATGCAGTTTTATTCTCACTTTATAATTTATTAGTTGCAATTTTTATTGAAATTTTGCTGAGGGAAATTAAAAAGAAATGGACAGAGAGAATTTTTTAAAAAATTTTATTTTATTTTTCATTTATGTAATTTTATTAAGATGTTTTTATCTACAGATTGTTAGGTATCCATACTATTATCAACTCTCTATAAAGAATTGTATAAGAACCATTGAAACAGGAATACCGAGAGGCATTATTTATGACAGAAATGGAAGAATACTTGCCAAGGATATACCTTCTACCAATCTTGTTTTTGTTCCCTATGATATAAAAAATGTGGAAAAGGAAATTGAAATTCTTTCAAATATAGTAAATCTTGATAAAGATTATTTAAGGAAAAAATTGACTAAAAAATATTCAAATCCATTTGATAGAGTTATACTTAAAAGAAATTTAACAAGTATGGAGATTTCTTTAATTGAAGAAAACTCATATAATTTACCAGGGATTTTTGTTCAGGAAGGGATAAAAAGATTATATACTTTTGGAAAAAAAACCAGTCATTTACTCGGTTATCTTGGAGAGATTTCTCAATCTCAACTTGAAAAATTAAAAGAAAAAGGTTATGAAATGGGTGATATGATTGGGCAGGATGGGATAGAAAAACAATATGATGAATACTTAAGAGGTATTCCTGGAGGAATTCAAGTAGAAGTAGATGCTCTGGGTCACCAGAGAAGAATTTTTGGGAAGAAAGAGGGTCAACCGGGAAACGATATAATTCTCACGATTGATGCAACTATACAGGAAATAGCTTCAGAAGAACTTGGAGGAAGACAGGGATGTGTAGCGGTTATGGATCCAAGAAGTGGTGAAATACTTGCACTTGTGAGTAATCCATCTTTTGACCCTGATAATTTACTTTATTATCTTGATGAAAGAAAACATCCTGAGAAACCTTTTTTAAATAGAGTTATAAAAGGACAGTATCCTCCAGGGTCAATTTTCAAAATAATAACAGAAGTTGCTGCTCTTGAAATAGGTACAATAAAAGAATTTGATAGAATAGAGTGTACAGGTGTTATGGAAGTTAATGATAGAATTTTTCATTGCTGGAAGGAAGAAGGTCATGGATGGGTTGATATAAATTTAGCATTGCCATTTTCCTGTAATATTTTCTTTGGAACTGTTGGAATGAAATTGGGAGTTTCCAAACTCATTGAATATGCAAAGAAATTTGAACTCGGAAAACCAACAGGAATTGATTTACCTGGAGAAGCAAGTGGTTATATCCCTTCTTCACAGGAAGCAGACCCATTAAATCTTTCCATAGGACAGGGACCAATTACTACTACACCAATTCAACTTTTATCTTTAATTTCCACCGTTGCTAACGGAGGAAATATATGGCAGCCATTTTTAGGTAAAAAAATAGTTTCTCCAAAAGGAGAAATATTAAAAGAATTTATTCCTAACATAAAAAAAACAGTATATATTGATTCAGAAACACTTGATATACTCAGAAAAGGTTTGAAAAATGTTGTTGCTTTTGGTACGGGAGGAAGAGCAAATGTTGAAGGCCTTGAAATTGCAGGAAAAACAGGTACAGCACAAAGAGCATCTACGGAAGTTGGGTTACCTACGCACGGTGCTTTTGTTTGTTATGCTCCATTTGACAATCCAAAAATTGCTGTTGTAGTTTTTATTGATTATGGTTCTTCTCCACACGCAGCAGAAATAGCAGGTAAAATATTGAAGAGGATATTTTTACCTGAAAAAATAGAGGAAAAAGATGAAACAGAAACTCAAATATTTGAGGAATAGTATAATTGAAAAGGATATATTTTTTTTGAGTTATTTTTTGATATTTATTGGTCTTATTATTCTTTTCAGCGCATCAAAAGGTGTTATTCTTACAAAAGAAGGATTTTTTATTAAACAAATTATTTGGGTAATTCTGGGGATTTTTTTGGTCAGGATATTTAGAAATAGTGATTACAGGAATCTTGAAAAAAGTATATATTTCTTTTATCTTTTGACCATTATTTTACTTTTTATTGTTTTGCTGAAAGGAGAGGGGAGGGCTTCAAGATGGATAGGACTTGGTTGGTTTTATTTTCAACCTTCAGAATTTGCAAAACTGGTTATTATACTTACTTTATCTTCTTATTTATCCAGAAGAGATGTCAAAAGATTTTCAGTTTTATTTACTTCTTTACTTATTGTTGGTATACCTTTTTTCCTTGTTTTCAAACAACCAAATCTTGGAACCGCTATTGTATTTATATTGATTTTTATTGGTATAACTTATATAGCAGGAATAACAAGAAAACAATTAATAGTACTTTTTCTAACCGCAGTTTTTCTTTCCCCTTTAATATGGGCTATTATGAAAGATTATCAGAGAGAAAGAATTTTAACTTTTTTAAATCCTATGAGAGATCCTTTGGGTAAAGGATATAATCTACTTCAATCAAAAATTACTATAGGTTCAGGTGGATTTATCGGTAAGGGTTTTATGAAAGGCACACAGACAAAACTCGCTTTTCTTCCAGAATATCACACCGATTTTATATTTTGTGTTCTTGCAGAAGAATTTGGTTTTCTTGGAGTAATAATTTTTGTTTTAATATACTACTATTTTCTTAGTAAGATTCTGGAGATTATCTATATATCAAAAGATTCTTTTGGAAAACTTGTGGCAACAGGGATTTTTGTTATGTTTGCAGGACATTTTTTAATAAATCTTGGTATGACGCTTGGAATTTTTCCAATAGTTGGAATACCTTTACCTTTTATAAGTTATGGAGGGTCTTCTTTATTGGTTTCTATTTTATCAGTTATTGTTTTATCAAGTATTGAAAAACATTCAACCTTATTTTAAAAATGATAGAGAAAGTTGAGGAATTACTTCCATTAGTTGAAAATCCAGCAAGATATCTTGGAAGAGAAATAAATACGTATGTCAAAAAAAAGTATGAAGTCAAAATTGCTATTGGGTATCCTGATATTTATGAAATAGGGATGTCATCTCTTGGTTTAAGAATTCTTTATGGTATTGCTAATGAGAGAAATGACTGTGTATGTGAAAGGTTTTTTCTTCCATGGATTGATATGGAAAGTTTAATGAGAAAAGAAGGTATTTCTCTTTTTACTCTTGAAACAAAAACCCCTCTCAATAAATTTGATATGATTGGA
>DAORXQ010000127.1 GCA_035371905.1 bacterium
CCTGGTTTGACAGAAAAAGAAAGGAAAATTATCAAAACTATATTTATTATATTTCCTTTTTTATTTATTCTTGGAATGAGTTTTACCTTTTATATTATTATTCCTTTCGGCTTAAAAGTCCTTTTTTCTTTTGGAAAGGATATTATGAAACCTCTTATTTCAATAACAAATTATCTAAATTTTGTTTTTGTTTTCTTTATTGCTATGGGTCTTATTTTTAATCTTCCTGTTTTCATTTCCTCTTTATCTTATATAGGCATTATCAACTCTAAATTTTTAAGAGAAAAACGAAAATTTGCAATAGCAGGTTCTTTTATTCTTTCTGCAATAATAACTCCAACAACAGATATTTTTACACAGATTCTTATTGCAATTCCACTAATTTTTTTATACGAAATTTCAATTTTTTTATCTAAAATATTTAAAAATTAAGTAATTGACTGTCAAAAACTTTTATTAAACAATTTAATAAAAATTTTTAAAAATAAATTTTAAAAAATTTTGCTTCTTAATTTCTAATTTTTATATAATTATTTCTGGAGTTTCTGGAATAAATTAAAAAGTCCGGTTGCTGAAAAATAAACAAAAGTTAACATAATATTTCTTATCCGACATTTTTTATGCAAATGATTATACATCAATAATTTAAAACTTTTTTCATTTTTAAAAAAGTAATGGATAGTTTTCTCTAATTAATTTCCAGAATTGAAATCTTAAAAAGTTTTTTTAGAGTTTTTTCTACCAATACAGGCTAAAATTTAGAAGATTTGAAAAATCATCTTATTTAAAAAGGTAACTGAATATTAACCGCTTTTCTTGGATAAAATTTTATAAGAATATTTGAAATAACAAGAAGGTCATAAAAAAATAGAAAACCACTTAATAAAAGTCCTGTTACCCAGTTTAATAATAAAGTGAGTATAACAATAGAAATCATTAAAATGCCCACAATAAGTATATATATTATGATATAATCTTTTGGTATGAGAAAAATCTTTTCAAGGACATCTCTTAAATTAAAACCCTTTTTTAATGAATTTTCCTCAAGATATACACATATACCGAACAAAAGGAAATAAATTGCAATTAAAAAAAGTATGGTTGATAGTATGATTAAAATTAGCCCTCTAAATAAAAATAAAGACACGATTTCCCCTCTGGAAAGGATGGATATAAAGAAAACCCCTAAAAAAAGGAAAATAAAGGGAATTAAAAGGTATCCTAAAATTAAAAAAAACAGGTATGCTCCTTTTACAAATAAGTTCTTAATATTTTCATCCCATTTAATAGTTTTTTTCTCCAGAAGAATACCTGCTTTTAATCTTTCTGAAATATATCCCATCGAAATAAAGTTAATTACAGGGAAAAACATTAAAACTCCGCCAATTACAAGGTCAAATATATTTTTTTTCTGGATGGGTTGTTTAAATGCTTCAATTATTTTCTTTCTCATTTCTCTCTATAATTTCTTTCATTTCTTTCACTGCCTGATATATTCCTACATAAATTGACCTGCAAATTATACTGTATCCAATATTTAATTCTTCAATACCTTTAATTTTACAAATTTTTCCAACATTTTTATAGTCAAGACCATGTCCTGCATTTACTCTTAAACCTATTGAAATGGAATATTCAGTTGCTTTTATGATTTTATTCAATTCATTATACATTTCATCTTCATTTACTGCATCAGCATATCTTCCTGTATGTATTTCTATGAAATCAGCCCCTACTCTTTTGCTTTCTTCAATCTGACTAAAATCTGGCTCAATAAATAAACTGACTTTAATTCCATTTTTCTGAAAAATTTTTATATTTTCTTTTATTTTTTCTGAAAACTTTATCACGTCAAGACCACCTTCGGTTGTTAATTCCTCTCTTTTTTCAGGAACCAAAGTCACCTGGTTAGGTTTAACATCAATAGCAATTTTTATTATATCTTCATGAAGAGCCATTTCAAGGTTTAATTTTGTTTTAACTACTTTTCTCAATAAATAAATATCCCTTTCCTGAATATGCCTTCTGTCTTCTCTTAAATGGCAAACAATTGAATCACATCCAGCAAGTTCCGCAAGTATAGCACCTTCAACAGGGTCAGGATATCTCCCTTTTCTTGCCTGTCTTAATGTCGCTATATGGTCAACATTTACTCCAAGTTTTATCATTTTAATCCCTTTTATTCTAATTTTATCTTATATTCAAAGAAGTGTAAATATTAATAAGCATAAATTTTTCCGTAGGGTCTTTTTGAGACAGGAATTAATTTTATAAAATTATTTGAAGGAATATACCTTAATTTTTCACCAAAATATTCACTGAATTTTTGGATATAAAATTTAATTTTTTCAATATCTTCTTTTTCCGGCTTAAATATTTTTACTTCTTTTCCAATGGTTCTTTCATCTATTTCACCCTTTATAAAAATTTCTCCTCCATGCATACCAGTTCCTGTAAGTTCTCCAACTATTTTTTTCTTTTCTTTCAAGTTTAAAATAATTATCAATCCTCCTGCCATATATTCTCCAAGAAAATCTTTTGCTATTCCTCCAATGACAATAACAGGATAAAAATTTTTATATGCTTTCATATGAATTCCAACCCTATATCCAACATCTCCTTTTACATAAATCTCCCCTCCCCTCATTGAATGTCCAAGTATATCGCCTGCATTTCCTTTTATAATTATTTTTCCAGAATTCATTGTATTTCCTGTTCCATCCTGGGCATTTCCATTTACAAAAATTTTAGGACCATCCATAAAACATCCAAGGTCATTTCCAGGAGTTCCATTTATATATATTTCAACATCTTTTTCTCTTAAACCAGCCCCTATATATCTTTGTCCAAAAACATTTCCAATATAAATTTTTTTGTATCCTTTACTTATCAATTCTCTTATTTTTTCATTTAATATTTTATAATGAAGTCCATTTGCATCTATTTTAATTTCAGTCATACCTCAATTCCTTCCCCTTTTACAATATGTTTTCTATAAGTTTCAGGAAGAATTAAAAGACCAAATTTTTCATCAAGTAATAAGTTTTTAAAAGAAGAGACATCAATTCTATTTTTGATTAGTCCATTTAATATCCCTGCCCTTTCAATATCACCAAGAAAAATTCCTCCAACAATTTTATTTTCATTGATAACAATCTTTTTATAAATTTTCTTTTCATAATCTATTTTTTTTAATATCTCACATCTTTTTTCATCTTTTGGATTTGTTATTCCAAAAGAAATTGTTGGAATACCAAAAAATTCAATTGAATTCATAATAAATATACCTTCATATTTTTTACTCCCACCTGACATATTAATTCCTGCAATTTTTCCCTGTTTTGTTGCTCTCGGCCATATTGCAATAACTGAGATATTTCCGTCAAATTCAATACTTTCAGCAACATCTCCACCTGCATAAATAAAAGGTATATTTGTCTTCATATATTCATCTACTATTATCCCTTTGTTTTTCTTTATATTTATACCTTCAATAATTTCAGTATTTGGTACAACACCAATTGCTATAACCAATACATTTGCTTTTATTTTTTTACCATCCTTTAAAATTACTTCTTTTAAATCCCCATCCTTTGTATTAACTTTTTCAATAGTATTTCCTTTTATTATTTCACAATTATTTTCTTTTAGTTTATTTTCAACTATCTCTGAAGCAATATTATCAAAAGTATTTGCAAAAATCCTATCAGATAATTCAACAATTTTAACAAAAATATTTTTTGAGATTAAACCTTCTGCACATTTAAGACCAATAAGTCCACCACCAAGAATAACCACTTCTTTAACTTTTTTATCTTCTATATATCTTTCAAGTTTTTTAGCATCATTTAGTTTCGTAAAAGTAAATAATCCATTTTTAATTTTTTCAATCCCTTTTATATCCGGTATTATTGGTTTTCCTCCAGTTCCTATAAAAATATAGTCAAAATTAAATTTCCCATAGGTTGTAAATAAAATTTTATCTTTTAAATCAATTTTTTCACATCTTGTTTTTAAAAATAGTTTT
>DAORXQ010000128.1 GCA_035371905.1 bacterium
CTATAAGGACGATGGGAACCCATTGCTTCAATTACATCAATAGTTGCGAGTAATTTCGCCTCAAAAATTATATTATCTTTTTTAAGTCCTCTTGGATATCCGCTTCCATCAAGCCGTTCATGATGTTGATATACAATTTCTGCTATTTTCCCTACTTGATGTATTTCTTTTAAAATATTATAACCAGTTATAGGATGAAGTCGTATTAAAGAATATTCTATATCATTTAATTTTGATGGTTTTGAAAGAATATCAGAAGGAATTGCAATTTTCCCGATATCATGTAAAAGGCCTGCCCATAAGATTTCTTTTAAACTTTTTTCATTAAAATTTAATTCCTTAGCAACTTTTTCTGCAATTTCTGCAACTCTTATTTGATGAGAAGAAGTATATGGGTCTCTTACCTCAAAAATTTTGTTAATTGCATAAATACTTTCTCTAAGTGTTTCTTCAAGTTCTGCCTTTTCTTTCTCAAGTTCTTCCTGATATTTCTTTATTTCTGTTATATCTGAAACTGTACCTATTATAACTTTTTCACCATCAAAATTTGTCACAAAACCCTTTATATAAACCCATTTCACATCACCATTCTTATGAACAAATCTATTTGGATATTCAACTATTTTTTCTCTTCCTTCAAATCTTTCTATTATTTTCTCTCTTGTCATTTCTCTATCTTCTGGATAAATTATACTTAAAGCATTGTGTTGTTTATAGAGTTCATCAGCAGTATATCCCAATATTTTTAAAAATCCCGGATTGACATATCTAAATTTTAGGTCCTCACCAAAAACATATATACCAAATAGTGCATATTCACTCCATTTAGAAAAGACCTGTTTTTCTGCATAAAACTGCTTTGTCAATTGGGAAAGAATATGCTTTAAATAATCGGGGAAAATTTTTATATAATTTTTCTCTTTATCTTTTGTAAGAAAATCAATTGCACCGCTATTTATAATACTTCTTACTTCTTCCTCATTACATTCACATATCACAATATAAGGGATATTTTTGTTTTTAATTTCAGAAATTGTATCTTTTTTTATTACTGATGAATCTAATACCAATAGGTCTGCTTTTTCCGGAATTTTATTGGCTCTTTTTATCTGACAGGAAAATTCTTTTTCTAATTCCTTTAAATTATCCAGTGGAATTTCATCAAGCCCCATTAAATAAACTGTTCTGTAATTATTCATTTCTTAATTATACCTTAAAATATATTTTATTGCCAATTACTTATATGAGTTAAATAAATACCCAATTTTTATTCTTCTCCTCTTTTCTTTCTTTTTTCAAGTTTTTCATAATAAAACAATCTTTCTCTAAATGCCTGGACATACATAAAAAAAGCAATCCCTTCAACGAAATATCTTGAAAAATTCCCTGTTTTGTCTGCTAAAAGTTTCCCCCCTATGCCAAGTCCAAGTCCAAGAGAAGAGAAAATAGCCCATATTCTCATAAGATGTGAATTATATTCATTCCATGCATCCGCAGCACTGGTTATTGTTGGAGCAGAATCAAGTTCTCTATATAAAACCTGTAGACTAATCTGTGATTCATATCTGTTAAGCGCAGCGACAATAATATTTGCAGCCATCCCATTAAAAATATAATAAATAGGAATTGCAAAATCAGGTAGTTCAATGTAAAAACTTGCTAAATACCCAATTGCATAAAGAGAAAAAAACAAAAAAAGGTCAGAGACCCTGTATAGTAAAATCCCTCTTTTACATCCATTTATTAGAGATGTTATTTCTTCATTTGTTGGAGTTCTTTCTTCCTGTTTTATTCTATCTAAAAGTAATTTATAACTTTTATTAAATGTAAATCTCTCAAGATTATAAACAAAAATCATATCAATATAATCTTCTATCGCTTTTTCTGCTTCTTCTTTTAGAACTTTGTTTTCGCATAAATATCTTACTTCCTCCATTACTTTCTTTTTAAAATCATTTAAAGATATTGGAACAAGAAATTTAATAAAAGATGAAATTTTTTCTTTCTCATCATCAGTTAAGTGGAATTTTTCAAAAACAGAAAGTATTTTCTCCTTTTCATTTCTTTCAACATACCCCATTATATCTTTTTTTATTTTCCCATATTCATTTGAAAAATTTGAAATGCCTTTTTTTCTTAAAATCTCAAAAAGTTCTCTTTCAAAATTTCTCCATGTTCTTATTTCTTTACTTTCAATAATTCTTTTAAATTTTTCTGAATCAAGTACTTGCTGAACTTTTGTTGAAGGGAGATTTTCACTCAATTTAAGGGACTTTTTCATATAATATATTTCAGCAGGCGCCCTGACAAAAGCAAGAAGCCCAGAAGCAAGAGTATACCAGGTATTACCTTTAAGACGCTCTGCAATTCTAACAAAAATACTTGCATTTACAATTGCCGCTGAAAAATTTGCAAGAACACTTAATCTTATTAAATGTTGTACTTCCGGGAAAAGACCATCTTCTGAGTAAAATGCCCTTAAATTTGGACTTTTAAATCCATATATAGCCCTTTTTATAATTGCAAAAGGTGAAAGTGAAGTTGATGTTATTTCTTCTTCATCATATTTAATTAGAAGGGACTCACCTTCTTTTATTTCATTTTTTAATTTTAGAATAAATTGAAAATTAGGTGCACAAAAATATGGTTTTTCTTTATTTTCATCTCTTATTTTTACTTCCCAGAAATTTATTCTTTTTGTTATTTCAATTTCACCAAATTGTTGATTTTCAAAAAATCCTATTACATTTCTTCCTTTAACCAGCATTTTCCCTTTTTTCTCATTAAGAAAGGATATACAATATCCCCTCTCATAAAAAAATTCTCTGACATATTCAAGGATAATTTTTTTATCAGTAATTCTATTTATAATATCTCCCTTTACAATAAACTCTAATGTTTCAGTAAGGTTAAGTTTCTTTTCTATTCTTACAGGAACAACTTTTACAATAATCCCATTTTTGGTA
The DNA here is from genome assembly GCA_035371905.1 of bacterium. Taxonomy (NCBI): domain Bacteria; species bacterium. Next base: position 2,967 of record DAORXQ010000128.1, read on the forward strand.
ATTTTGCCTTTATATTCTCTATTAAATTTATCAAAATATCTATATCTTTCAACAAAGGGATTAAAAGACCATGCATGCTCTTTTATAATTTGAGTATTATTTGTCATAGCAACTTTTTCAATTGCTTTTTCAATTATTTCTTTTTTGCTCATACTTTTATTTTCCTTTTTAATACACATCTGTCAACAATTATTAACAAAAAGTTAATTTTGAAGCGAATTTGTTTGAATAAATAGTGAATATTCAGTGGCCTTTGTTAGAAAACATAGTGGTTTGAAAGTGAAAAATGTAAAATGCAAAGCGTAAAGTTAAAATGCAAAACGCGTATTTTAGCGTCCGACTATGTGGTGTGGTGGATTGAAAAAGAAATACAAGAAAAAAAGTTTTAAATTTTAAGTTGTAATTTTACATTTTACGTTTTCAATTTTACATTTATATAATATTTCCCCATGGTTTTGATTCTTTTAACCGGTTTTCTTACCTCTTTGCAATATCTTTTCTTCATAAATAGTATAAAGAATTGGGACAAAGAATAGAGTTAAAAGGAAGGATACAAGAAGCCCGCCAATAAGAGACCAACCCAATGGAACCCACATTTCTGCACCTTCACCTTTTGATAATGCTAAAGGAAGAAGACCAAAAATTGTAGTAAGAGTTGTCATAAGAACTGCTCTTAGTCGCAATTTCCCTGCCTGTACAACTGCCTCATGTAATTCAACACCTGCTTTTCTTAAATCCTTTATAAAACTTATAAGAACAATACCTGTTTCCAATCCAATCCCTACTATCATAATTACACCAATAAATGAGAAGATAGAAAGAGTATTACCTGATAAAAATAATGCCCAGATAACTCCAATAAGAGCAAATGGAATAGCAAACATTATAACAAATGGGTCAATAATGGACTCAAATTGTGCTGCCATAATCATAAATACAAGAATTATCCCTAAAATCAAAGCAAATGTTAGTTGTCTAAAACTCTTTTGTTGTTCTTCATATTCACCACCAAAATAAAAAGAAAATCCCTGTGGAAGTTGTAATTTTTCTAATTTTT
>DAORXQ010000129.1 GCA_035371905.1 bacterium
ATTATAGAAAATGGGAAAAAAGAATTTGAAGAAAAACTTGCGATTGAAAAAGAGAAGTTAGAAAGGGAATTTGAAGAAAAACTTAAAATTGAAGAGAAAAAGATTGATTCAGAGATTGAAAGAGAGATTATAAATTTTAAGATTGAAAAAGAAAAAGAGGTTCTTTCAATTAAAAATAAATTGATTGATGAGGTGATTGAAAAAGTTGGAGAGAAGTTTAATATGTTTTTAAATGAAAATATGGAAGAGGTTATTAAAAAGGTTTTAAGCAATTTAAAAGAAAAAGATATTGAAATTTTTATACCCGAAGGGAAAAAAATTAATTTAAATTATAAAGTTATAAATGACAAAAATCTTAAAAATTCATTCAGAATAAAAAGCAAATCCTGGGAAATTGAATTTTCGTGGGAAAGTTTGAAAAATATTTTTGAGGGATTTATCAAAGAGGAGGCAAGTAAAATTATCTTTAATGAATAAAATAGAAGAAATGAATAAACTTGAAGTTCTGGCAAAGAAATGTAAAAAATGTGAATTATATAAACACAGGAAGAAAGTTGTTTTTGGTTCCGGAAATATAAACTCAAAAATTTTTTTTATTGGAGAAAGTCCTGGAAAAAATGAGGATGAAACAGGTATTCCTTTTTGTGGTAGAGCAGGAGAAATTCTTGATAAACTTTTCAATTATATTTCTTTGAAAAGAAAAGATGTTTACATAACAAGCGTTTTAAAATGCAGACCACCTAAAAATAGACAGCCAAAAAAAGAAGAAATAGAAAAATGTGGTTTTTATCTTGAAAGGCAGATAGAAATAATAAATCCTGAGATTATTGTCTGTCTTGGAAGGATTTCTTTAAATTTTGTTTCTGAAAGGTACTTTAAAATAAAAAACCCTGTAATTAGTAATTTACACGGGAAAATTATAGAAACTGAAAATAGAAAAATTTTACCTGTTTTTCATCCTGCTTTTGCAATATATAATCCGGAAAAATTTGAAATAATGAAAAAAGATTTTAAAAAACTGAAGGAAATAATATGTTAGACATATATTTTTTAAGTGGTAAGATAAATTCACTTGAGAAAAAATTTATTGATGGAGAGAAGTTAAAAAAAATTGTTGAAAGTAAGACATTTGAAGAATTTGTAAATATTCTTGAAGGTTCATTTTTTAAAATCCCATCTAATTTATCAAGTACAGATGAAATATTTAAAATTTTTGAAAATGAAAGATTGAAACTTATTGAAGAAATTAACAAAATCAATGATGAAAAAATTATTATTTTTTTTCTTTTGAAGTATGATTATTATAATCTTTCACTTCTTGTTGAAAACAAAGATGATTTTTCTCCTTATGGAATTTTGAATTTTTATATTCTTAAATATGCATTTGAAAAAAATGATTTTTCAAAAATTCCAGAAGTTTTACAAGAGGGTTTTGCTATATGTAAAAGTAAAATTTCTTTGGAAGAAAAACTTATTTCTCTTAAAAATAGTTATTTTGAAAAAATTTATTGTATCGCCAATGAAATATCAGAGTTTACACGAAATTATATAAAGATTGAAATTGACTTTGCCAATATTCAAAACTATTTGAATAAAAAATTAAATGAAAAAAAAATTTACATAGATGATTTTATAAAAAAAGGTTTTATCAAAAGAGAAAATTTTCTTGATGATGCAGGTTTATGGGAAGCAATAAGTTTAAAATATAAAAAGATAGAAATACCATTAAATGAAGAAACTGTTGAGAGAGAAAGATATAAGGTTTTAATTGAATATTTAAAAGAAGGAAGAGTTAAACCGTATGGGATTGATAAAATAATATCTTTTTATAAAGCAAGGGAAATAGAAATAGAAAATTTACAAAAATTAACAATTTCCAAATTTTATAGAGAAAGTGAAGTTTTTTTAAAGAAAATAATAATTCCACCCTATCAATACAGGGAGGGTAAATGACTCCAAGAGAAATAGTTAAAAGGGCTGTATTATTTCAGGGACCTGAAAGAATACCTTATGATTTACCAGAGCCCTATGGAAGTGATTTTTTACATGTTGGACCTGACTCTGACCCTGACTGGAAACCTTCTGTTCAAACAGAGACAAAATGGGAGGATGAGTTTGGATGTATATGGGAAAGATTGTCAGGAGATGTCACCATGGGACAGGTTAAATTTCATCCTCTTTCTGATTATTCTGACTGGTCAAAGGTAAAATTTCCAAATTATGAAAAAAAGGTAAGGTATGAAAGTGCTAGAAAAAAGATAGAAGAAAATAAAGAGGAAAAATTTGTTCTTGCTCATATACCTTTTAGTTTAATTCACCGGCTTGAATATTTAAGAGGACATAATGAAGCGTGGACAGACCCTTATTTATATCCTGAACAACTTGATAAACTCCTTGATAAATTATGTGAAATTGCGATGGTATGTATAGAAAGATTTTCTGAATTAGGAGTAGATGGAATATGTTCTGCTGATGACTGGGGATTTCAGGATAGATTGATGGTAAAGCCTGTGATATGGTATAAAGTATGGAAGGAAAAGTATAAAAAGGTTTATACATTTGCAAGAAATAAAGGAATTTTAACTTTTCTGCATAGTTGTGGTTATATAGTAGATATTCTTGATGGATTAATAGAAAGTAATTTGAATGTTATACAGATGGATCAGCAGGAAAATATGGGAGTTGAGTATTTAAGTGAAAGATTTGGTGGTCGGCTCTGTTTCTGGTGTCCTGTTGATATTCAAAACACTATGATTAAAGGAACTGTTGAAGATGTTAAAAAATATGCTAAAAAACTTATTGATTATTTCGGGAAATTTAACGGTGGATTTATTGCAAAATGGTATCCTGCTCCTCTTGCAATAAAACATACAGAAGAAAAAATTAAGGCAATGGCTGAAACATTTGTTGAATATGGCAAAACTTTTTATAAAAGATAAAAAAAGGTATAATATTAAGAGAATAGAAATTAAAAAGGGGATTTAAATGAAAAACTACAAATCAACTTCTTTAATTAAAGTTATGGACGAAGAAGAAATAAGGAATGAATTTTTGCCACAGTTACAGAATGCTATTAAAAATCTTTTGAAAATTCTGCATCAATTCAATACAAAATCTTCACTTCCTCTAAGAGAATTAAGTTTTGCTCTGATGAAAGAAGCAGACGAAATTGAAACGTTTCTTGACGAATTTGGAGCAAATCATAATAAAAAATTTTTTACTCTTAGGGAAATGGTCGCTGCTATAAGATGGTTCAATTTTTCTCTATTTCATGGACTTCATCTTTATACAAGAACAAAACACTATAAACTTTCGGTAACTCCAAAAGAATATCAGGAATTCAGAAAAGACCTGAAAAAAAATTTGATATATATTTATAAAATTATAAGGAAAATATCCATTAAATTCTTTGAAGAATGTGAGTTGATTGGATTAAAAATAAATGAGGTAGAGGTTTATTCAGAAAAACTTTTTCCACAACTACAGAGAAAAATTTTACCATCGGATATAGATGAGGGGATAGCAGAAGAAAAAGAAGAAAGAGTTTTTGAAATTCTTATAAAATTTTTAAATACCTCCGAAGAATTTAATCTATCTCTGTGTTATAAACAGGGTGATTTATTAAAAGAAGAATCAATTGAAAAATTCAGGTCTTTATTTGGACAACTTGAGTCACTTTATGATACCTATATAAAAAATACAGTTTATGAAATTGAAATTTCTGATTTCAAAAAAGTAAGAGGACATATAGCAGTTTCACTTCATCTTCTTGAAATGGCAAAGGCACTTGTTCATTTTTATGAAAGACATATAGAGAAAACTATCTATTCAGATGGATATTTTAAAATTATTGATTGTATAGGAGATGAGAATAAAATTAAAGAGATTATTGGAAAATTTGTATTCCCTTATGTTTTAAAATTTTCACAAAGCGGTAAAGAAATATGTGAGAGTATTTTCAGAAAAGCGGGAAGAAAACCAGAAGAGTTTTTAATTGA
>DAORXQ010000130.1 GCA_035371905.1 bacterium
CTAAAAAGAAAAACAAACCTACTCTCTGGATTCAAATCTCTACTGGATATAGAAAAACTGAAAAACTGAATAAATTAAAACTATTACCTGATATTTTCAATGATTTTGATTTAGTTATACTAATTCTAAAAATCAAAAATAAATTAAAATATTATATTTATTCTGACTCTGAATACATTGAATTTTCTGAACAAGAATTCTATGAATTAATTTGAAATTCTATTAAATTCTTAAGTAATTGATATTCAATAACTTACATAAATTTAGGTATATAAAATTCAAAAAGCAAAGAAATACAGCCACGATTTTTTACTGGATAATATTATACCATTACCTAACTAAAAATCTCGTTTGTATTTGAATGCTAACCCTATAAAACATAGGTTTTAAAAAGAGGTCTAACCCTATTTTTTTGAGTATTTAAAGTTTCAATAGATAAGATAAATTACTAAATTATTCTTAAGTTATTGATTATCAATGATTTAAGTTAAATTTCAAGTATTAAATATTAAATAGCAAAGAAATAAAGAAAAGATTTTTGATAGGTTAATATAATACCATTACCTAAATGAAAATCTCTTCTATATTTTTATCCTATGCTTTAAAAAAGGTATTTTAAAAGAAGGTTAGATTATGTTTCTTTTAAAATCTTATTGAAATAATATTCATATAATGCTTTATCATTCTCATAAAGAAAATGAAGAAATCTTATTCTATCTTTATGGTCTATAATACAGACACAAAAGCCTATATCAGGTAATTTTCTGCCTAAGTATTTGACTGAGATTTTATTAGGTTCCAATAGAGTAAGTCCAGGCACAAGTAATAAATGTAAATCTCGTTGATGTATTTCTTGGAAGAGATGTAAATGACCTCTAACAACACAATCTATCTTAGGGAATTTATTAAAAGCTTCTGCCATCTTTAAGAATAATCCTTCTCTGTCAAGTGTAGATGCTAAATATACAAATGAAGAAGATATCTCGTGAGCTATATTGAAAACTCTTTTAGAAGGTTTGAATGTTATGTTAGTCATAGTCTCTATAAATTTCCAATTGAATCTATCTGCTATAACTTTTGAAGCTCGTGAATCTATAGAATCGTGATAATTAGAATTTGATAATACTATGCCTTGGTATTCTTTCAATGGCTTAAATAACTGACAGAAAGCTTCTATCTGGTCATCTAAATTAGATAGACTCAAGAATATTTTTCTGCCTTTTCTATCAGGACCTTGTATAGTGTCTCCTAAGTGAACTATATAATCTATACTACCAAACTCAGATTCTATATTTCTTAAAGTATTGAAAAAATATTTTCTGATAGTATCTTGGATTAAATTAGATTTGACTATATTACCCTCAGAAGTCTCAAATTTCTCAGGAAATATAGCTAATTTAGAACCGATATGAGTATCTGATAAGAACAAAATTTTAGTATTTTTCTTTGTCATTTTTGTCTACCTCTTTTAAGATTTTTTCTATTTCGTCCTTAAAAAGATATTTTTTTAGCTCATTAAAATCTGTTTTGAGAACATCTTGGTTTGTAAGATTTAATAAAGAAGCTCGTTTATAGATAGATTGAATAGAACGATTAAAGATTCTTTCAAGTGAATCTCTTGAAATTTCTCTTAACAAAAACCTTGGATATATCTTTCTCAAAATCTCATCTTCTATTTTATTCCATTTCCTGCCTTTCATATATTTACCTCAACTGATTTACTTAAACTAAAAACTCTTTTATCTTCTGTTGAAGTAGCTATTAAAAAATATTTTAGCCCTATAGGACTTAAAATCCTGATTTTACATTTGCCTGATTTATTATATGGTCTATCTATAAGAACTATATTTTTATCTAAGATATTCTTGAATGGATAATCTTCTATAAGATAATCACCAGAATCTAAATAATTTAGCTTTTCTTCAATAGAATCAAAATAATATATCTTGAATCTCTGTAAATATTTCTTACACCAGGACTCAGTATATTTCTTCCAAGATTCTCTTTGATGAGTGTAAATTATAAGTTCTTGATTATTAAAGAATTTTTTTATGATAGGATAATATTCAGTAGGCTTACATCTCAGAATTAACTCAGGATTTTTGTCTATAACAGAAACATTGAAATAATCCCATTCTTTGATATCGTTTATATTCTTATCTGTACAGGATACCAAGTCTCTTATTACTCCATCTAAATCAAAAATAATTCTCATATTTTAATTATACTAAATTCTTTAATTTATGTCAAGTATTCTTTAATCTCTTTTCTAAGTTCATCTTTAAGTCTTTTTCTTGACTTATATTTCTTTGATTTATGAATTTTAGTTGCTAAGTTTCTGTTCTGAAAATATTTAAATCTCGGAATTACTATATAAGTATCAGGTGATAATTCATATAATTTATTTTGATATTTTTTCTTCATTTGAAATACCTCTTTAAAATATAAGTTAAAGCTTTTTCTGTTATTCTCTCTACTTGCTTTGCTAATCTTTCATCGTTAACATTTCTGTTAACTTTGCCTTTTTCATAAAGATAATTAATAATCTCGTGAAATAGAACCTCTATCGTCTTTTTGAAAGATAATCTCTCATCTATTTGAATTAAATATTTATCATCTTGAAATGTATCAAATAAACCATTTGCTTTATGTATTTTCTTTATCTCTAAATATAACTCTTTATTTAATTTAATCATTTTTTTATTAAAATATCTTGATTACTCAGTTCTAAAGGACTTAATTCTAATTTTTCTAACACAAAACCATTACAATAAAGACTATATGCTATTGCTTCTGAACAATAGAATCTCTGGGGTATATTCCAGAACCATCTGAAGATAAAATTCAATACTCCAAAGAAATCATATTTAACAATAGGCATTAAACCTAAAAAATGTTTTATTATAGCTTCTTTCTTAGTTGTTGATATATCTTTTATCTCAAAAATATCAAATTTATTATTTTTATAATTATCAAGATTTTCTATGGTAAGACCTCTAAAACCCACTGAAGCTATCTGATTATCTCCTAAATAAATTCCACAATGACAATATTTACCATCAAAATACGCTATAATCCTCTGATAGAATTTGTTTGGATAAAAGAATATTATATCGCCTCTTCCAAGTTTTTGTTTTTTACCCATTTTCAAAATTCAATTTTAATGACATTTATATACATTCCATCTCTTCTGTCATTAGTAGAGCTCAAGTCCCAAGTGATAGCATAACCAACTTCCAGATGGTTCAAGTAAATCATTGGTTGTCCTTTTATCTTTTCAATGAACTTACCAAGATTAAATCCAATATAAATTCCAGTTGATGGTTTTTCAGTTGCAAAAAGTCCTGTATTAATCCATTGATGTTTTGTCTCTAAAAACTGCCATTTTGCTCCAAAAAGATAGTCTTTTTTATCCAAATCATAAAACAGTGTCAGTCCAACATTCTGTTGATAAGTCCATTCAACTATTTCTTTGAATGGGTTTGGGACTTGATTTTCTTCTGCTTTTAAGTTAAAAAACAATATTAAAAATGCCCCGATTAAAAATAATATAATCTTTTTCATTATTTCACCTCCTTTTATGTAATTTTTTTGAAAATATTTTCATAAAAATCAACTATAATTTGACATCCTTTGTAAATTTTTCTCTGCCAGATATCAAACATATCTTCAACTATTTGAATAAGCTCATCATCATACCTTGAAGGTGTAAATGATACTATACCTGCAAGAAGTTTTATTATCTGTTCTACAAGACCAACAAAAACTCCGAATTCTTTTAATATTAAAGAAGCCAACCAAAAAATCCTTGTAATAATAAAAATTACCATTTCTACCTCCCTGGGATATCTTTTCTTCAATTCTTTAAACTTTTTTCTTAAAAACCATATTTCAATTTTATTTAATCCCATTTCAGTTCTTTATAATCTGTTAATAAATACTCATACAGAGATATAATTCTTTTATTCCATCCCCTTCCAAACATATCA
>DAORXQ010000131.1 GCA_035371905.1 bacterium
CCTCTGCTCCTCCTTCGCTTAAATTCCATACAGGATATCTCTTTAACTCAGGGTCATTTTTTACAGACATATATAAATCTCTCTGTAATTCCGCAACAGGTATCCATGAATAATCTCTTCCACCAATTTTCCCTCTGTATTTTACTGCCCAGTTATTCGGCTCATTCGGTCCTTCAAAAGCAAGTAAAGCCCTATTCCTTGCCAGAGCCCTCCCTCCTTCAAGTAATCTGTTTATATCATTTCCTCCACTGAGTAATCCATAACTGAAAACCACACCAGTTTGTCTGTGTAATTCAAGTAGGTCTTCAACAGGGACATTACTTTCATAGCCTGAACGAATCCATCTTATTCCAAGATATTTAACACATTCAATTGTTTTTGATAAAATTTCATCTCTCCTTGAAACAGCACTATTTGCACCAAGAGAGTTAAGAAAATCAACAACTTTTCTACTTTCTTTCATTTATTTTATCTCCTTTTCCAGAAAATTTTATTTTTTATTTCATCATAACAGATTATCCTACCGTCTTCATCAAAAACTTCAAAAATTCCATCTTTTCTTTCTTTTACATTAATTCCCATATTCTTCAAAATCTTCAAAAGTTTTCTCAACGATACAATATGGTTTTCTTCTCCAAAATTTATTTTATTTCCATAAACATCCTCTGGCGTTTCTTTTCCAAAAACTATTATTTTTTCTTTATTTTTTATCCTGTTTTCTATTAATTCCTTTATGTCATCTTCAATAATTGAAAAAGAAGGGATTATCAGTACCCTATATTTTTCAAGAATTCCATTTCTGATTAAAGAATCATCAACAATATCAAAATCAAAATAGTATCTTAAATTATAAAAGGAATTGTGTAATTCAGGTGGAAGACCCCATGGAAGATTTTTTATTTCCCATGAAATTGCATATTCATGTATCCAGTTTACATAAGGTTCTGGATAAAATACTGCAATATCAACTTTTCTTTTAAAATTTATTTCCATAAGTTTTCTGTATTTTTTAAAATTATTAATAACTTTTTCATTTGAATGAAAAGAATACTCATGAAACTCTCTTGCATTTGTAATAATAAAAGTAAAAATTCTTGCAACTATTAATTTTTCATTTGAGCCAGAAGAAGATTCATAACTGCAATAGTTTCCATAAAAATTTGTTGCAACTGATGTTTTTGCCTGATATGTATGAAGATATGGGAAATTATCTCTTGCGTTTGTATCTCTTATTCCAACATTATATTTTGAACAGATTTCCGCTGCTTTGAAATAATGCTGTCCTTCTTTTGCAGAACTATCTCCACCCATAACAAGATAAATATCTTTTTCCTTCCACAATTTTCTTGCCTCTTTCACCCAGAATTCAACCCATTTTATCATTGAAGTACGATACCAGTAAACCATATCTATCATTGCGGGCCTTGAAGGTGAATTTTCCTTTAAAAATGGTTTTATTTCATCAAAACTTCTATATGAAGTATTCCATCTTTTATTCAGATTTTCTATTTTTTCAAATTTTTCTTTAAGATAATCCCTGAAATCAATTATAGCAAAATCGTCTCCACACCAGAATCCTTTATGGGTATGATACATACCATCCCAGTTTCCAACAACAGGATAAATTGCTTCTCCATAGTCACCACTTATCCCCAGAAGAAGAGAATCTATTAAATCCATCTTTGATTTATAGTTTTGATAAAATAAATTCAAAAATCTCACAACATATTTCTTAAAATAGGGATTCCAGATTGATTGAATTCCACTTTCAATACTGTGTTCAAGACATTTAAAATAATAACAGTCACTTGATTTATGAAACCAGTAAGGAAGGGAATACCATGGTCCACAAATAAGAAATGGTTGCCATTTAACTCCATATTTTTTCATAATCTCAAGTTGTCTATCAAAGTTTGAAAAATCAATCTGTCCGGGTTCTTTCTCTATATCTGACCATTTTACATATGTCTCAATTCCTGTTGCCTTTATCTTTCTCAAATAATTATGATACTTCCTGTCATAGTAATACAAAACATGCCATGGTGCTCCAATTGTCACTCTTTTCATTTTATTCTCCTTTTTAAGTAACGGTTAGATGTATTCCCTGTTGATGTGTGAAAAAGTTTATGATATTCCACAATCCTGCTGAAAAGAAAGCACCTATAATCAGACCAAAAAAGAATGGAAGAAGTTTTCTGTAAACAGAAACTCCTCCATATTTCAAAATCATACTTTTAAAAAGCCATCCAAGAAAGAATGAAAACCATACCCATTGAGTTGGAACATTATATGTAAATGCCATACCAATTGGATGTACCGGAAAATTAACAAACCTTATTCTTAAAAAATATAATAAAAACATTAAAAATCCACCTAAAAGTAAAAATCCTATTCTTCTTATATCAACATTCTGATAGTGTAAAATCATTTCCTTTGCCCAGTTAAAGGTATATGGTGGCATTCCAACTGGTTGCCATCCCCAGCAGTTTATCCCTCCTATTTTATAACTTATTACTATAACAGTTATTACAGATGAAATAAAACTTACCAGAACTCCTGTAAAAATAGCCCAGAATAAAAATCTTCCTCTCAAATTAAAATTTTTAGCAATTTTCAATCCATTTGAAGATGTTGTCATTACAGAGGTCCTGATATCACCTGCATAAGGAAATGTAAATGCACAACTTACAGCACTACCAGAACCTAACCTGCTACTTCCAAAAGAATGAAGTGTGAAAACACCTGGATTGATTGGAGGTCTGCAATATGCTGTCCCTGTCTGAACAACAATTTTAGTTATTCCAATAAATGTAAGAATTAAAACTACTGAAAAGTAAACAGAGGATAAAAGGTTAAAACCTGTCATTTTTGCCCATAAAACTGTAAACAAAAATCCAAGAATAAGTCCGATAAATGCCTGTTTATATGTAAGTGCTTCTCCTGAATCATCTATTGAAGTATCATTTTTAAAAATTCTGTTAAATACTTTTTTTAAATGAGAACGACTTATCCATAAACTAAATAAAATAAATACCAAAAAAGCTCCTTCCATTTGATAGGCAATAGGTACAGCAAGAGAATAAGCATCAGGAGAACCTATATTCAATCCAATTCTATTAAAAATCACTTCCTCCACAAAATAAAATAAAGTAAATAACCAGATACTTAAAGATATATCAGAACTTAAGAGAAAAGCAATCCCGAGTATTTCAAAACGAAGTCCTATACTCAACCAGCCAAGTGCTCCTCCAGGTCCAAAACCAATCCATTTACCAAGTACAATTTTAGGAACCAATGGGAAATAAAAACGTAAAACAATGAGAGAATTAAGTATGAATGATATTGAAAAACCAAGCCACATCAATCTATCTTTAAAAAATGGAGAAATTATACCTTTACCTTCTTTTATCATCTCAGAAGGAAGTATCATTAATGGATATAAAAGCGCTTCATTTTCTTCCCACTGTTTTCTGAAAATAACTGAAATTGAAATCATCATAAAAGAGAGTACCAAAATGAATAATGTCCATGCAATAAGAGGTTGAACCCATGCATTCCATGGAATAGAAACACCCGCAGGTAATCCTTCATAAAAAAACTTAATTGCTTGTTGATCATTTGGTGTCAGGTATTTTGGAATTTTTGGAATAATTATTTCAAACCAATTATTCTCCGGAGTTGCAAAATAATGAACACCTGCAATTAAATATATCAAATTCATCACAAGTCCCCAGGATGGAATTGCACAGGCAACAAGCATCATTATAAAGATAAGAGTAAGTTCTGATGAAGAAAGTGCTGAATTTTTTCTGATTTTCTTTAGAACTGGATTTACGAATAAACAGAGAATAAATAAAAAGAAAATAGAGGCACCTGCAGAATGGTCATTTGTCATAGGAGAACCACTTGTCCATGCAACCCAAATAATTTCACCAACTCCAACAAATATAGAAAAAATAACTCCTAAAATAA
>DAORXQ010000132.1 GCA_035371905.1 bacterium
AGTATTTATCCATTAACCTTTCTTTTATCTTTTTTTGAGGTGCACTTACCACAATTATTTTATCAAATAATTTTTCACTATTTGTTTCAAACAGTAGGGGAATTTCTATAAATATTATACCTCCATTTTTTTTTGTGTCAAATATATTTTTATTAATCTCGTCAAAAACCATAGGATGTAGTAAATTCTCTAATTGCCTTTTTTTTATTGCATCAGTAAAAATAATTTCCCTTACTTTTTCTTTGTTTATTCTTCCATCTTTTTCAATATCTTCTCCAAAAATTTTCTTTATTTTTTTTAAAATATTGTTTCTTTTCCATAAATTATGTACAATTTCATCACATGAAATAACTTTAAATTTCCATTTTCTAAGAATTTCTGTTATAGTAGTTTTTCCTGAACCAAGGATTCCAGTAATTCCAACAATAATGGATTTTTTCATAAAGTTCCTAATTCCCAGGAAGAGAGGTATCTTTCTTGTAAATCTGTTAAACTGTCAATTTTTATATTCATTGTATTAAGTTTATATTTTGCAATTTGTTTATCTATTTCTTCAGGTACATCGTAAACATTTACTTTAAGATTGGGATGTTCTTTTATAAATTTAATAGATAAAAATTGATTTGCAAAACTCATATCCATAACTTCCGGTGGATGTCCTTCTGCACATGCAAGATTAAGTAATCTACCTTCTCCCAGTATAAAAATTTTTTTACCATTTTTAAGGATATATTCAGTAAGTCCATTTCTTATTCTTTTTTTCCTTAAAGTATTTTCTTCTATTTCATCCATTTTTATTTCAACATTAAAATGACCAGAATTTCCAAGAATAACACCATCTTTCATTTTATTTATTTCTTTCATTGTTATTATAGATGTATTTCCAGTTGCAGTAATAAATATATCTCCAATTTTACTTGCCTCTTTCATTGACATAACTAAAAATCCATCCATTACTGCTTCAAGGGCTTTTATTGAATCAACTTCTACTACTATTACCCTTCCTCCCATCCCTCTGAATCTCCGGGCAATTCCTTTACCGCACCAGCCATATCCACAAACAACTATTATTTTACCCGCAATTAAAATATTTGTTGCTCTTAACAATCCGTCTACGGTTGATTGTCCTGTTCCATATCTGTTATCAAAAAGGTATTTCGTTTTTGCATTATTGACTGCAATTACAGGAAATTTTAAAAGTTTCTGTTTATTTAAGTTTTTAAGGCGAATAACACCTGTAGTTGTTTCTTCTGTTGCTCCAATGATATTTTTTATATATTTTTCATTTTGATGAACAAAAGTAATCAAATCGCCTCCGTCATCTATTATAAAATGGGGCATATTTTTTGCTACATTTTCTATATTTTTATAATATTCAGAACCACTTTCGCCTTTTTTTCCAAAAACAGGAATACCCTTTTTAACAAGATATGCCGCTACTTCGTCCTGAGTACTTAAAGGATTTGATGCACACAGAAAAACTTCTGCACCACACTCTTTAAAGTTTATAATTAAGTTCGCAGTTTCAGAAGTTATATGCAAACAGGCACCTATTTTATAACCTTTAAAAATTTTTCTTCTTGAATATTTATTCCTTAAATACTTTATAACGGGCATATGCTGTAAAGCCCAATTTACTTTATTTTCACCTTCTCTATAAAGGTTTATATCTTTTATAGAATATTCCATTTTAAAATTATCTGATATTTTTTGTAAATATTTCTTTTGAATCAGTTTTTTCCCATGTAAAATCCTCATCATTTCTTCCAAAATGTCCATAACAGGCAGTTTTCCTAAAAATCGGTCTTAAAAGGTCAAGTTTTTTTATAATTCCTCTCGGAGAAAGGTCAAAATTATCTTTTATAATTTTTACAATTTCACTATCAGGAATTAATCCTGTTCCATAAGTATTTATCATTAAAGATACCGGTTCTACCTGTCCAATAACATAAGCAATTTGTATTTCACATTTTCTGGCTATACCAGAAGCCACAATATTTTTAGCGAGATATCTTGCCATATAAGAACCTGATCTGTCTACTTTTGTTGGGTCCTTACCAGAAAAACATCCACCTCCATGACTTCCAACTCCACCATAAGTATCTACAATAATTTTTCTACCCGTAACACCGGTATCTGCCATTGGACCACCAATAATAAAACTTCCAGTGGGATTCGTAAAAATTTTCATTTTTTTACTTCTTAATTCTTCTGGAATTACATAATTTATTACAAGTTCTATTATGTCATCTTTAATCTTTTTCTGTGATACACCAGGATTATGTTGTGCTGATACAACAACACTTTCAACGGATACAGGTTTTTCATTTTCATAAAGAACTGTTACCTGTGATTTTCCATCAGGTCTTAAATAATCAACTATTTTTTTCTTTCTTATTTCTGCTAATCTCATTACAAGTTTATGGGCAAGTGTTATTGGCAAAGGCATAAGTTCAGGTGTTTCATCTGTTGCGTATCCAAACATCATTCCCTGGTCTCCTGCACCTCCTTTATCAACTCCTGTGGCTATTTCAGGTGCTTGTTCTTGAATAGATGTTATTATACCGACAGATTCATACTGAAATCCGTAGGATGGATCAATATAACCAATTTCTTTTAATAAATTTCTTGCAAGTTCAGGTATATCAACATAACCAGTTGTTGTAATTTCACCTGCAATAAATAAAAGCCCTCTTGTTGTTAATGTTTCACAGGCAACTCTTCCGTTTTTATCCTGTTTCAAAACTTCGTCAAGAATCGAATCTGAAATCTGATCGCATATTTTATCAGGATGTCCTTCACAAACAGATTCAGATGTAAATAGATAATAATTTTTCACTTTTTTCCTCCTTTTTTCATTTCTTCTTTTAAAATATTTATCTCTTTTATTTCTGTGGGGTCAACTTTATTTAAGATTGCAAGGTAATAACTTATCCAGTCACCAAGTATTATCAAATACATTGTTTTTTCAAGAAGTGTTTCTCCTTCCAGTTTTAATTCCATAACCTCCTTTACTTTTTTTGAAATAATATTTGAAGTTATTTCAATTCTTTTTTTAACTCTTTCATTTTCAATGCCAGAAACTATAAACAGACAAATCGCTTTTTTTATAAAGAATTCAGGAAAATAGAAAGCCATTATTTCATTATGATTCATTTCAGGTAAAATATTAACAAAAGCGAAATTTTTTGAATTTTCTGCTATTTGTGTTTTCCATCTTAAAATTCCTGGATAAAATCTATTTTCAGAATAAATCAGTGGAATATTTTTATAAATTTTTTTTGAAATTTCTATGGCTTTATTATTTTCACTTGAGGGTAAAAATTCATTTACCCATTTTTCAA
Source organism: bacterium (assembly GCA_035371905.1). Classification (NCBI taxonomy): domain Bacteria; species bacterium. The sequence goes on from DAORXQ010000132.1 coordinate 3,345, forward strand.
TTTTTTCAAAGAAAGTTTTTTCAAGAGGTGGAAGTATTTTTGCATCAACAAAATATCTATATACAGGAAAAAAAAGATATCCAAAAGCACATCTTGGAGGCATCCCTGAAGGTATTTTAATTAAAGGAATTCCGTCAGAACATGCCATTTTTTCAATTTCTCCATTACTTGAAATACAAATTATTAAACTCTTATTTCCTTTTGCAATTTTATATGTATTTACTGTCTCCTCTGTATTGCCTGAATAACTTTCCACAATAACAAGCGTTTTTGAATCTACATATTTTGGTAGTGAATAATCCCTTATAACAAAAACTGGAATTTCAGCAATTTCTTCTATTAGAATTTTTATGATATCTCCACTTATTGCAGAACCACCCATTCCCGTAAAGACAACTTTTTCAAAATTTTTATTTATTTCTGAAATAGTTAAATTATATCCTTCCAGACAATGTCTTGGAAAATTCTTTAATAAAGAAAACATGTCACTTTTATCATATTTTTCCATAAGTGATTTTTTTAATTCCATTTTTCATCCCCTTTTATTTTAAATTTTTTTTTAAAAAATTTATTATCTCTTC
>DAORXQ010000133.1:0-3388 GCA_035371905.1 bacterium
ACTGCCCAGAGTAGATTTTTACCCATACTTGAGAAAGACGAATTATATCCATCCCTTGAAGATTTAGAAAAGGCGTTTGATGTTGAGGTTATAACAAAAGAGTTTTTTGAAAAATATAGAGACCTATTTATAAGAACAAAACTTGAACTTGATGAAATTGTAAAAAATGATAAAGGAGTTCAGCGGGAATTCCAGGATAAAAACATCAACACCGTTGACTTTGCCAAAAAACTCCTTGGTCAAATTGTCTTCCTTTATTTTCTACAGAAAAAAGGATGGTTTGGAGTTGAAAGAGGAAAACTTTGGGGAACAGGTCCAAAGGACTTTATGAGAAGGTTATTTAATAAAGAATTTGGAGATTACAAAAACTTTTATAACGATATCTTTGAACCACTTTTTTATGAGGCATTAAGGACGGATAGAAGCACTGATGACCATTATTACAGTAGGTTTAATTGCAAAATTCCATTTTTAAATGGTGGACTCTTTGACCCACCGAATAACTTTGACTGGGTAAATGTTGATATTCTTTTATCAAAGGAACTCTTTTCCAATACAAATAAAACAAAAGAAGGAGATACAGGTGACGGCATCCTTGATATTTTTGACAGATACAATTTCACAGTGAACGAGGAAGAACCGCTTGAAAAAGAAGTTGCCCTTGACCCGGAACTGCTCGGGAAAATCTATGAAAAACTAAATGCGATAAGGCAGGATAACTTTGACGAATATTTGAAAGTTTTACATTCTGGTAAAAAAGGAGAAGAAACAAAATTTAACAAAGAATATGGTGTCTATTATACGCCAAGAGAAATTGTCCATTATATGTGTCAGGAAAGTTTGATGAGTTATATTGAAACAGAACTTGAGGGAGAGGTTGAAAGAGAAGAGATTGAGGAGTTTGTAAAACATTCTGATTTGATTTTAGAGAATGAAAGAACCGCCCTTGAAAAGAAAGAAAAGATTGAAAAGGGAGAACAAAAAAACACAAGATATGAACATAAAATGCCGGAAAACATTATTAAAAATGCAGAAAAGATTGATAAACTTCTTGCAGATATAAAGGTTTGCGACCCTGCTGTTGGTTCTGGGGCTTTTCCAATAGGAATGATGTATGAGATTGTTAAATTAAGGCAATTACTCTCAATCTATATTGATAAACAGATCAACATTTATGAATTAAAACGTCATTGCATAGAAAACTCCCTTTACGGAGTAGATATTGACCCCGGTGCGGTTGAGATATGTAGGTTAAGATTTTGGCTTTCTATGATTGTGGATGAAGAAGATTTTTATAACATAAAACCACTCCCAAACCTTGATTACAAAGTTGTTCAGGGCGATTCACTCTTAGGGGTGGAAGAAAATTTATTCAATCAAGAAGCATTTAAGAAACTTGAAGAATTAAAATCTCAATACTTTAATGAAACAAATCCTATTGAAAAACGACAATTAAGAAAACAAATTGATGAACTGATTTCTGAAATAACAAAAGGACACAAAGAATTTGATTTTGAGGTCTATTTTTCAGAGGTTTTTCACCAAAAAGGTGGTTTTGATATTGTAATTGCAAACCCTCCGTATGGTAACATAATGAGCCGCAAACAAAAGGAATTTGTAAATCAATTATATAAATATTCAACCACTTCAGACATAGCAAGTCCATTTGTGGAAAAAAGTAGTAAGATTTTAAGGAATAATGGAAACATTACATTTATTATCACCTTTGCAATAACTTTTAATAAAGATTTCTCTGAAACACGCCAATTACTTAAAGATGGGTTTGAAAAAGTTGTAATACTTTCTTTTGATAGGGACAGATGCAGGACTTTTGAAAGCATGAGCCAATCTGTTTCTATCTTAAAAGCATTTAATAAAAACAGCAAAGAGAAGGAAGGAATTTTTACAAGTAGAATGTTTAGAGAAACTCCTGACATATACAACATTAAAGTATCTAATGCAGACAAATATTTATTTCCTATTGGAACATCTTATTCATACCCTCATCGTTTGCCTAAATTGGGTGAAAAGATTAATATTGTGATTCTTGAAAAAATACTTAAACAAAGAAGGAAAATTAAAGATATAATAAATCGTGGAAACAGCCACATTTGGATAAGAACAAGTGGGAATTATTGGTATAATGCATGGGATGAATGTCCTTATGAAAGTAGCAAAGTAAAAGAGTTATATGCAGATAATTTGTATAAAAATTTTCTAATTGTTTTAATGAACTCCTCACTTTTTTATTTATGGTTTAGAATTTTTGGTGATGGAAGAGATATGAATTTTGACATTTTTGAGGAGTTTCCTATACCAGATTCAGAACAAATTACAAAATATAAATCGCTAATGGAAAATACATCTTCTAATTTTCTAAATGCATTATGGTCTGTTTTTGACCCAAACGGTAAAAGATTTTCAACAAGTCTAATTAAAGACAAGATAGATTTACTTGACCTCGTATTAGGAAGGTATTTATACTTACTGAACCATGAAGAGATTTTACACATTATGAATTATGACAAAGAAGTAAGAGGAGGATTGAAATTGAAACAATACGAAACATTAGCAAACCAAATCCTCTCACTTACCCAATCCCCTGACTACCTCTCCAATCCACAAAAACAGGCAAAAGTAAAAGAACTGGAAAGGGAGATTGACCAGTTGGTTTATAAACTTTATAATTTAACCGAAGGAGAAATTGAGATAATTGAAGGTACTATATAAACAATCCTACTTCATTTATTCTTAACCCTTTCTAAATATTCTCTTCCTTTTTCCGTTATCTCCCATACTCCCTGAGGAGAATCTGAACTTAACAATCCTTCTTTTACCATTGTAAACCTTTCCCATCGTGCAGTATTTTCCCATCTTACAGAATTTTTTGAAGGTAAAAAATCATAGTCAACTGGTTTAAGTATATCTTTCATTTTATCTTCAACTATTTTTAGTATATCCCCTGCTCTTCCCCTACCACCAAGTTGGATAAGTGCGTTCAGAATAGGTATTCTAAATACCGAGTTCGGAGTTTTTTCTCCTCTCGGTATTCTTGTATATTTTCCTTTAAAACTTTTCTCTTCCATCCCCATAGACAACATCATTTCTTTAACAGGGGTTTCATAGTCATTTTCCTCTATAATATCTTCTCCACCTTTTTGTTCTGGACTTACCATATTTAAACCAAGAATTCTCCTTAAAACTGTATTTGGTGTATCTTCAAATGGCTTGGCTATCTTTTGTAATGCTTGATAAACCTCTTCATCAATTTCAATCTGTTTCATTTATATCTCCTATTTTTAGAGCAGTATCCTTTTTCAAAAATTTTTACATAATCTGTAAATTTTTTCTCAGTGTCTATCTCAGTTAAATTTGGGTATTTTATTCT
>DAORXQ010000133.1:3398-3878 GCA_035371905.1 bacterium
GAAATCAAAGGTTTTGAAAGACCAACATCTCTTATCAGAGATTTTGATATATTATCAATAAACAAGGGTTTATTACAACTTTCCATAAAATTTAAAATTTTATTTCCTATCTCCCAATATAATAAAACTTTACCTTTTTCTCTTTTTTCTGAACGGATGTAGTTTAGAATGCTTTTTAAACAAGTGATTAAATAAAAATATTGCCTCTCAATTGTTATTAATTCTTTTTCAAGAAGTTCTGCATTAAAACTTTTATCAAACATAATACTTGCAGGAACCGTTGCTTTTAATTTTGTTTTTCCGTCAGGGGACTTAACCAGTTTTATTTCTACAGGTATTCTTATTTCTTCATACATTATCGCTCTCTCCCCATAATCTAAAAAATTTATTTTGCAGTTCAAATACCCTACAGTAGGAAGGAGCAGGGTCTTTTTCAAGAGTAAATTTTATAAGTTCCATAATAACACATTTAAGTATATG
>DAORXQ010000134.1 GCA_035371905.1 bacterium
TAGGTCACCACTCTTTCAAGGTGGTAGCGCCGGTTCGAGTCCGGCTGGGGGCGTTTTCTTTATTAAAATGAAAAAAATAATTGCTGTCTGTGGAAGTAATGTAGGTGATAAAAATTTAGATGCGGGAGTTTTAAAAATTGCTGAAAAAGTTGGCTCTTTAATTGCTGAAAAGGGTGGAATTCTTATCTGTGGAGGACTTGGTGGGGTTATGGAAGCAGTAGCAAAAGGAGCAAAGAAAAAAGAGGGAATAACTGTCGGCATTCTTCCTTATGATAAATCAAAAGCAAATAAATATATAGACATACCAATAGGAACAAATCTTGGTTTTTATAGAAATTATATAATTGTTAACAGTGCTGACTGTGTAATAGGGATATGCGGAAGATGGGGAACTTTGAATGAAATATCAATGGCTATTGCTCTTGGAAAACCTGTAATTTTAATCTCTTCTTCAAAGGGTATATGTGAATTATTAAGTAAGAAGGAAATACTTGAAAAATTTGAAGAAAAACCATATATAGTTGAAACCCCAGAAGAAGCAATTGAACTCGCCTTTAAACTTATTTAATTCTTTACACTTCTATTTTCTGACCTACTTTTATTTCTAAAAAATTCTCTTTAAATCTTTCCCTGAATAACTCAATGCCTAAAACACCTGTACAGTGAGTCGGTCCGACTTTTTTAATATTTCTTTTTTTAAATTCTTCAACTATAATCTCAACAATTCTTTTTTCCTCTTCAATTAAATGAAAACCACCTATAACTGCATAAATACTCTCATCAGGAAAAAAATCTCTTATATAATCAATTATTTTTAATATTCCTGGATGAGCGCAACCTGTAAGAACTGAAATATCATTTTTTCCTTTTACTATTAATGACTGTTCTACAATTTTTTTCCCTTTATAATATCCTTCTATCTCTCCTGTGGTAAAAATTTTTTCTTCAAATTCTATCAGTTTTTCTATTTCAATAAAATTGCCCCCTTCCTTTTTCACATTTTCTTTAAATTTTTCACTGAATCCTTTACATCCATAAACTTCAATCCCTTTTTTAATTTTTAATAAATCCCATAAGCCACCTGTATGGTCCCAGTGCTCATGAGAAATAACAACCTTTTCAATTTTATTTATATCAACCTTCAATTTTTTAAAATTATTAATTAACCATTCTCCTTTTTCTCCTGTATCAAAAAGAATTTTTTCTTCAATAAGAAAAGAAACACCCCACCCTGTCTGTAAAAACTTCTCATCTGTGTCCTTATCAAAAATAACTTTTATTTCCATTTATTTTTCTCTTTCAATTTCTTTTATTCTTTTCTCTATTTCAGATAGTTGCTTTTTCAAAAACTCTGCCTCTTCTTTTAAATATTTAATCTCTTCCTCAGGTGTTATATCCGGTGTATATCCATACCAAAAACCAGGCCATGCACATCTTGGAAGTCCTCCCCTTCCTATTCCAATATAGGGATAAGGAGGAGTCCAGCCACCAAATCCAAATCCTCTACCTCTTCTGCACATATTCTCACCTCCTTTCCATATTTTTTTCAATTTCATTTATTATATTTTCCATAATTTTTAAGTCCTTTTTTGCCCATTCATACCAGTTTTTCAAAAATTCTCTTCCTGTCTCAGTTATACTATAAATTCTTCTTGCAGGTCCTGTTCCAGTTGTATCCCATGTTGAAATTACAAGTCCTGAAATCTCCATCATCCTTAAAGTTCTGTAAACAATTGTATAGTGTAAAAATGTAATATCAATTCCAAGATTTTTAAGTTCATCCATTAAAGAATATCCATAAGTAGGTTTTTTCAATAAAATCGTTAAAATCAATACACCAAGTAAATCACCTGAACCAAATGCCATCCATCTACAACCATGTCTCCACCTCATTTTTCCTCCTATTTTCAAATTTTCTATATTTATTATACCCACATATGTGCAAATTGTCAATAGTTAAATAAAAAAAATTAAAAATTTAAATTAGGAAGGATTAGCCAAACAAAGAAAACCAATATCCGTAAAGCATTTCCTCATATTTTTCAGGATTTTTAAACTCTTTTTTTATATAATCCCAGAAAATTGATTTATGATTTGGTATTAAAATATGAACCATTTCATGAAAAACAACATATTTTATCAAAGATTTTGGTAAGTATTTTAGTTTCAAATTAAAACTCAAACTTCCATTTCTTCTACAACTTGCCCATTTTGAATTCATATCCCTGAAATAAATTTTTTTAACTTTTACTTTCATTTTTTCAGAATATCTTTTTATATACTTCAAAACAATTCTTTTCAGTTCTTCATCATCCCTTTTATAAATCTTTTTATCCTTATATTTTCCCTTTATTTTTTCTATAAATTCAATCTTCTTTTCAATCCAAACCCTATGTTTCTCAATTATTTCTTCTGGTCTAAAATTACCTTTAAGTGGCAGAATTAAAACAAATTTCCCTTTAAGTTCTATTCTTGGATATTTAACATTCCTTTTTACAATTAAAAAATCCTTAACTTCCATATTCCTTCACAAATTCAATAATTTTCCTGTGTAATAAATCAAATTTTTCATAATCTAAATTATGTTTATTTTTTATCTCAAGACATATCTCTCTTGTTTTTCTCTCAATTACCTGTCTTAACGCTGGGTTTTCAATCCAGTTTTCAACCATACTATCTTTTATTCCATTTTTTATCTCTTCAACATAATTTTTAAGTGTAATTTCATCTTCTTTTATCTCATCTTTTAAAATTAAATAAAGCCCATAGTCAAAATTATCAAATTCAAGTTTTTCTTTCTCTTTTTCTTTTATTTCTATTTCCTTCAAAATTTCTTTCTCTTCCTTAAATAACTCCTCAATTTCAATCTTCCTTTCCTTCCATTTTCTTATCAGGTCATCTATTCTATCAGCAATTGTTCTATAAACAGGATTTTTTCCTCTTTCAACATAAACAAGTTTTGAAAGAATAAAAATAATATTCACAACCTTTTCTTTTTCAGGAATAGCACTTTTTCTAATCTCTTCAATTGTTTTCAAATCTAATTTTAAACTTGGCAGTGTTTTTTTTATTTCTTTTACTTTTAAATTTTTATGGACAAAATCAACCGTTTTTTTAAAAAATTTATCAACAAGTTCTTTTTCTTCCTCATCTTCAGTCAATTTTCTGTAATAATCATAAACAGCAGAAAACCATTTAAATTCTTTTAAGTACTTCAATTTTTCTGGATGAGAAGCGAGAATTTCAAAAATCTTCCTTGTTTTTTTATAATTCTCAAAAAATCTATCTCTTATTTTGTCATCTCTTAAAATATCCAAAGATTTCAAAAGGACTTCCCTTTCAATTTTAAACTTAATATTCTTAAAAATCTCTTTCATATTTTCAATACATTTTTCAAACTCTTCAAAAAGTTTATCATACTCAGTTATAAGTCCTTTTATTTCGCTTTTGTAATATTCTTTTAAAGCATATTTCAGATTTTTTATTACTCCAGCATAATCAATAATAAATCCACATTCTTTAACATCTCCATAAGGTCTATTTGTTCTTGCAATTGTTTGTAGAAGTCGGTGTTTTTTTAATAATTTATCAAGATATAAAACATGTAAAATTGGAGCATCAAAACCAGTAATAAGCATATCAGTAACTATCAAAATTTTCGGATATTCCTTTTCTTTAAAGTCATCTATTATCTTTTTAATTCTTTCTTTGTCATTTGCAAATCCTGAATACCTTTTCTTCCATTCATAATAAAATGAGTTTATAGGTTCTTTTTCATCAATTTTAAAACTCATAACAACTTCTGAATATTCAGGCGGTAAATATTTA
>DAORXQ010000135.1 GCA_035371905.1 bacterium
TTAAATGTTTCTGATTTTTCCCCTGAAGTAAGAGAAAATTTTGTAAATCTTTTTGATATTAGGGTTGAAGATATATCTGAAGGAGAAACTGCTTTAATTAAATTTGAGATTCGTGGGAATTACAGTAAATGGTCAAAGGTTTTTTATGATAATGATCAACAGAAATGGGTATTAAAACTTATGCCAGATTCAGGAGATGAATATGCAAAATTAACACCAAGCACAACTCATCAAGGATGGACAACAGTTGAATTACAACTTAAAGATGGTGGTAAATATGATTTTGATGGAAAGGAAAATGGAATAATAGTTGACCCATCAGGAGTTCAAAAGGTAGAAGGTGGAGGAGGTTGTTTTATTGCAACTGCCTGTTTTGGTAATTATAATCATCCAATAGTTAGAATTTTAAGAGAATTTAGAGATAGGTTCTTACTTACAAATAAATTAGGAAAGGTTTTTGTAAGATGGTATTATTCACATTCACCAAGATATGCAGAAATAATAAGTCAGAGCAATATACTTAAATTTTTTGTAAGATTACTAATTATTCCATTTGTTATTTTTGCCTATCTTTGTATAAAAGGACTATTACTACCACTTATTCTTATTTGTCTTTCCTCAATTATTCTTAAAAAAAAGACACTTAAAAATATTTTGCCTATTTTAATTTTCTTTTTAATCTTTTCTTCAAGTTCATTTGCTCAGGATATAAACATATTTAAAATAACCCCAGGTGAAAAATATACAATTTTAACTCCAACAAGGAATTTACTTGAAAAAGGGAAATCTCAAGTTGATTTTATTTATTCTTATGCAAATGAAGTCCTGAAGGAGAAATTGGAGGAACTGAAAAAGATATAATTACATCATAAAATATATTACAACTTGGATTGATTGCAGGAATAACAGATAAATTTAATGTTTCATTGTTAGTTCCATATCTTATAAAACAGGATGTACTTGAAGGACAAGATTATGATGATTCAGGACTTGGAGATATATATTTGATTGGAAAATATAAAATCTTTGATGGTGGAAAAGATGGTTTTGGATTTGTTATTATTCCATTTGTTGGTTTTGAGACAGGAAAAGAGGAAGCATTATTTGGTGCAGATTCAATGGTATATGGTTTAAAATTTTCTATTGATAAATATTTAACAGATAACTTAATATGGGCTTTTAATCTCGGTTATTCACATCAAGACCCAGTATCTCTTGGACAGATAGAGATTAAAAATGCCTTTTTGTTTGGGATTTCTTTGGTTTATCTTATAAATGAGAAAATGGCAATAACAGGTGAAATAATAGGAAGAAGTGATGATAGGTTTTTTGTTGAGAATGAGAAGTATCCAATTGAGGGAATAATATCTTTTTCAAGGAAGTTTAATAATTTTCAGTTTTTAATAGGAGCAGGTGCAGGAATAAATGATGGATATGGAGCAAGTAGTTGGAGGGCATTTACAGGAATAAAGAGTATATTTTAAAGGATAAGAGATAGTTAAAAATGATTACGATTACAAAAAATGATTTAAAAAAGTTGGAAGATAGATTAACAAAGAAGATTGAGATGATGGTTACAAAAGGAGAGTTCAATAAGAAGATGGATGATTTAATGACAACAATGGATGAAATAATGACAATTTTTTGAAACTTGGGCAGGAAAGAATATTTACAGTTGAATGGATTGAAGGGATAGAAGGTAAAGTTCCAAAAATACAGAGGATATAGAAAAAAATAAAATAGAAATAAAGAAAATAAAAGAGAAAATAGGTATAGGAGAGGTGATTTATTAATAAATTTATATTTTGCATATTTTCCTTTTTTCTTTCCTTTAATCTATTTTCTGCCTCATGGACAATTATGATTTATCTTGACGGAGATAATGACCTTGAAGAATATGCAATTAATGATTTTCTTGAAATTTCTTCTATTGGTTCTAATGAAAATATAAATATTGTTGTTCAATTTGATAGAATAGGTGGATATGATACAAGATATGGGAACTGGACTGAATGTAATAGATTTTATATAACAACTGGTCTTGAACCAAGAAAAGAAAATTCAATAAAGGACTGGCGAGATGGGATTGGTGGTAGAGAAGTAAATATGGGAGACACTCAAACTTTGATTGATTTTATAAATTGGGCGAAAACAAATTATCCAGCAGAAAAATATGCTTTAATTTTATGGAATCACGGAGGTGGCTGGAAATCACTTTCAGTTACAGGGTTTAATATAGAAAAAAGGCATGTTTTAAAGGAAGTATGTTATGATGATACAAGCAATGATTATCTTTCAATGAGGGAAGTAAGCCAGGCACTTTTGAATAATTATGTTGATTTTATAGGATTTGATGCATGTCTTATGGCAATGATTGAAGTTGCAAATGAAATAAAGAATTTATCAAATGTTATGGTTGCTTCTGAAAAGGAAGAAACAACAACTGGCTGGAATTACAGAGATTTCCTTTTAAATTTAAAAAATAATCCAGATGCAACACCTGAACAACTTTCTTTTTTTATTGTAAATTATTCTTCTCAAGATACTCTTTCGGGAATAAGGTTAAATAAAATTTCAGAATTAAACCAATCATTAAATTTACTACTTTCTGAAATAATGAATTCAAATGACTGGTTAAATGTTTTTTTATCAAGAGAAGAAGCAGAAACTTATGATATTGAATTCGTTGACATTTATGGTTTTTTTGAAAATTATTATATGCATACAGAAAATCAGCAAATTAAAAATTATATAGAACAATTTAAAGAAATTTTTAGGCAAACAATTATATGTGATAATAACCTAAACGATGCCTCTTATGGACTTTCTATTTACTTTCCTACTTATTCTTCAACAATTGACCAAAATTATAATGAAAACACAATATCTTTTCCAATAGAGACATTATGGGATGAGTTTTTAATTTCTTTTTTAAATTCCAATTTATTTTATGGATATGAGACAATTTTTTCAGAGGACTTTTCTTCTGGAATTCCTGAAGGGTGGACAATTATAGATGGATATAATGATGGATATACATGGACAACTAATAATCCAAAAAACAGGACAAGTCAATATTTAACAGAACCATTTATGATAGTTGATAGTGATGCTTCTGGATATAGAAATATGAATGAGCAACTTATAACTTTCTCTTTTAATTTTTCCAATTATAACAAAATTTTTATTAAGTTTTCACATAAATTTTGGTATTATTCAGATGAGATTGCTGATTTTGATATTAAGATTGAAGAAAATGAATGGATGAATTTAAAAAGATGGGAAGAAATTGATGATGAAGGAGTAGTTGTTGTTGATATTTCAGATATTGCAGGAGGTAAAGATAATGTGAAATTCAGATGGCATTATTATAATGCTTACTTTGACTGGTTTTGGGCAATTGATAATGTTGAAATATTAGTTAAGGCAGGAGATATTCAAAAAGGAGATATAAATAAGGATGGAATAATAGATATAGACGATGTAATATTTTGTTTAAGGATGGCGATAGGACTTGACCCAGTAGATAAAAGTGTTGCAGATATGAATGAAGATGAATTAGTAGATATAACAGATGTAATAAAGATTTTGAGAAAAGCGATAGGACTTGAATAGCCACCTTCCGAACCGGGTTCGGAAAAAGGATTGATAAAGGGAAAATATATGAAAAAATTGTTTAAAAAAGGAGGGAGGGATGAGAAGAATTTTGAGTTTAGCAGTTTTGTTTGGATTGATTTTTGTCAGTTCTTCCTGGTGTAAAATTATTTCTATATCAGCTGGTGGGTATCATACAGTTGCCTTAAAAGGAGATGGGACAGTTGTAGCCT
>DAORXQ010000136.1 GCA_035371905.1 bacterium
ATTCTTATTTTTTTAAATTCACTTTTTACCTCATACTCTTTTGTTAAATTCTCAACTTTCCACAATATTTCCATATTTAAAACACCTCACAATTCTATTTTCAATAACGATTTCTCCAGGAATTTTTTCCTCACATATTCTTTTTTTATATTCACATCTTGTAGAAAAAGGACAACCATAAGGTAAATTTTTAAAAGAAGGGACTTCTCCTTCAATTGTTTTAATTCTTTCTCTCTTTGAGTATTTTTCAGGTAGACAATTTATGAGTTTTTGAGTGTATGGATGTAAAGGATTATTATAAACTTGTTCAGAGTTTCCTTTTTCAACAATAATTCCTGCATACATCACTATAATTTTATCTGAAATATATTTTGCAAGGGAAATATCATGGGTCACAAAAATTATTGAAAGGTTATATATTGAAACAAGATCTTTAAGTAACTTTATTATTCCAGAAGCAGTTGTAACATCAAGTGCTGTTGTTGGTTCATCTGCAAGAAGTAAATCTGGATTATTTATTAAAGCCATTGCTATCATTGCCCTCTGTTGCATTCCTCCACTTAACTGATGGGGATAACTGTAATAAACATCTGGAGAAAGCCCAATTTCTTTTAAAATTTTTACTATTTTTTCTTTTTTCTCTTTTTTCCCTATATTTTCTTTAATCCCTTCCTCTATTTGATTTCCTATTGTGAAGAGTGGGTTTAAGTATGAAGAAGGTTCCTGAAAAATCATTCCAATTCTTTTACCTCTGATTTTTTCCATTTCATTGTATTCTGTAATTTTCAAATTCTCAAAAAAAATTTCACCATTAAGAATTTTAAGATTTTTAGGTAGTAGTTTTATAATTGCTCTCAAAGTCATACTCTTTCCACAGCCACTTTCTCCAACAATTGAAACAATCTCTTTTTTTCTAACTTCAAAATTTATATTTCTTAAAATTTTAATCTCCTCATTACCAACAAAGATATTCTTAACAGTTAAAATTTTTTCCATTTTACCAGTTTTTTGGGTCAAGAACATCTCTTAATCCATCTCCAAGAAAATTGAAACATATAATTGTGAGAAATATGAAAAATCCAGGTGTTAACATCCATGGAGCACTTGATAAAACTCTTAAATTTCCAATACAGACAGAAAGCATATTTCCCCAACTTGGATATGGTTCTTGAATTCCCAGTCCGAGTAAACTTAAAGTTGATTCTCCAAGTATATAGCCAGGAATGGATAATGTAATGGCAGTTATTGAATATGAAAAAGTATTAGGTATTATATGTTTAAAAATAATTTTAAAAGTTGAAACTCCAAGTGCTCTTGCTGCAAGAACATATTCTTCTTCTTTTATTGACAGAACCATACCCCTTATAATTCTTGCAAGTCCAGCCCAGCCAATCAAACTCAAAATTATTACGATTAAAAGATATATTTGAAAAGAAGAAAGATTTAAAGGAAAAACAGCCCTTAAAGAAAGCATCAAATAAAAAGCAGGAAACATCATAAAAATTTCAACAAGACGCATTAAAATATTATCAATTTTTCCTCCAAAATATCCAGAAATTCCACCTATTAAAAAACCAAAGAAAAAAGATATGGAAACACCTATTATGCCAATTGAGAGTGAAATTCTTGCTCCATATAAAATTCTTGAAAAAATATCTCTTCCGTGCATATCTGTACCAAAAAGAAAAATTTTACCCTCTTTTGTTCCAAACAGATATCTTTCTGAATTAAATATCCCAAGTATTTTTCTTTTCTCCCCTTTAACAAAGAAATAAATTGGACATATTTTTTCTTTAACAATTTCATATTGATTTAAAGCAGGATTCACAAGTTTTATTTCATAAACAAATGGTCTTAAATGAAAATTTTTATTATGGTCAAAAAAGTGTATCCTTGTTGGAGGACATAATGGATAATCTCTGAACTGTTTATTATAGGGGTAAGGAGATATAAAATCCGCCATTATTGCTAAAAAATAAAGGAAAATAATTATCCAGAAAGAACAGTATGAAAAAAAATTTTTATTTTTTAATCTCTTTAAAATACTTTTCATCTTAACCTCACTCTCGGGTCAACCAGAGCAATTAAAATATCAGCAAATAAATTGCCTAAAATAAGCAAAATCCCTCCTATTAGAAGAGAAGCCATAACAAGATACAGGTCAGAAGATAAAACACCTTCAAGAACCAGTCTTCCCATACCAGGCCAGCCAGTTATAATTTCTACAAGTCCAGCACCACTTAAAATTCCTGAAAGTTCATATCCGAAAATTGTTATCATGGGATTTATTGCATTTCTCAAAGCATGTTTAAAATATATTTTATAAGTCGGGATTCCTTTTGCATAAGCAGTAAAAATATAAGGCGAGTTAAGTGTTTCAAGAAAATTGTTTTTCATGAGGCGATATAGAGACCCTATACCTGAAATTGTTAAAATCATTCCCGGAACAAATAAGTGTTTAAGGTAATCAATAAATTTTTCAATGTTTGAAGCATTTTCATAAAAAATAGAAGTTGTTCCTCCAAGAGGTAAAACTGCTGTTTTTGCAATAAAAAATATAACAAGCATTGCGATAAAGAAGGAAGGGAGAGAAATTCCAATATAGGCAAGAAATGATAATATTCTTTCCTGCCATTTTTTATCCTTTATTGCTCCAAAAATTCCTAAAGGTATTGCGATGACCCATGTAAAAAAAATTGAAAAAATTGAAAGAGCGATTGTGTTTTTCAGTCGAACTTTTATTAAAAACGAAACAGGAACATGATATGAAAATGATTCTCCAAGATTAAATGTAAAAATATTTTTTAACCAGTAAAAATACTGAATTATTATGGGTTTATCAAGAGCAAATAATTTCCGCATATTTTCAATAGTTTCAGGTGATATTTCTGGATTCATTTTTAATTGCGTGAAATAATCACCGGGAGCAAGTTGAATTATAAAAAAGGATATAAAAGTCATTCCAATAAGTAAGGGGATAAATTGTAATAGTCGTTTTAAAATGTAATTTCTCATTTTTTAAGATATTTTTCAAAAAATTTAAAAGCCATTTTACCTGAAAAAGCATGTTCTCCCGGGAATATCTCAATCCATAAATCGCCACTTACACCTGCTACTTTATACGCTTTTTTTACTTTTTCATGTGCCTTTTTTGCTGAATGGATCCAGAAACATGTATCATTTGCTCCTGATTCAATTAAAAGTGGTTTAGGACAAATTGCAGCGATTACATCTCCGACATCAGCATATTTATATAGAAAAGGAACTATTTGACTTCCACAGAAATTCGGTCTTTCTATCGCATAATGTAAAGTTGTTGTTGCATAACATATTATATCTCCTGCTTTAATTCTATTGTCAAGCAATGTTAAATATGTCGCCATTGTTCCTCCAAAGGATAATCCCATACAACCAATGTTTTCCTTATCAACATAATCCCTTGTTAATAAAAAATCAATTGCTCTCATACCATCAAAAATATTTGCTCCAAGAAGCGTTCTGCCACAGATTAAATGTTGTAAAAAATGAATATTACAGATATCTCTTGGCTGAAAAATATTATGGTATCCAATCCTTTCCCCGAAACTTCTCCAGTCAGGAACAATTGTCACAAAACCCTTTTCAGCCATCTGTTCTCCATAATTGTAATTATGGATTTTTATATTATTTATTATTTCAGGATTATTATTATGAACTCCAGCAACAGGGTCTTTACCATAAGGTCCATGTCCATGACAGCATAAAATTGCAGGATACTTCTTTTTATCTCCTTTAGGGATAAGAATATAAAGGGGCATAAAACAATCTTTTTCTGTT
>DAORXQ010000137.1 GCA_035371905.1 bacterium
TTTCCGCATTTACAATAATTTTCTCTACCATAATATAAACCTTTCTTTTTTATATAATCTATAACTTCATCAGGAATTAAATATTTTACTGATTTATTTTCAAAAATGCAACTCCTTATGTAAGTAGAGGAAATATCAATAAAAGGAGAATTGATAATTCTATAATTTATTTGAAAATTTGTTGAAATATCTATTTTGTTACTTCTTCTTGCTACAAGGAATATAACTTCTTTAACAAGTTCATTTGCTTTATACCAGTTTGGAATATCGTAAAAAGAGTCCTCTCCAACAATCAAAAAAAAATCAGAATTTGGATATTCTTTTTTCAACCAAATAACTGTTTCATAAGTATAACTTTTCTCTTTTTTTAATATTTCAATATCAGAAACTTTGAAATATTTATTATCCTTTATCGCTATTTCTATCATGTTTTTTCTATCTATGGGAGAAGCATAAACTTTTTTTTTATGAGGTGGAATTCCGGCAGGGATAAAAATAATAAAGTCAAGTTCAAATTCTTCTCTTGCCTTTTCTGCTATAATTAAATGTCCATAATGAATTGGGTCAAAAGTTCCACCAAAAATTCCTATTTTTTTATTCTCTGATCTGTCCATTTCCATATATTATATATTTGTAAGTTGTTAACTCTTCTAATCCCATTGGACCTCTTGCATGTATTTTATCTGTACTTATTCCAATTTCTGCTCCAAGACCGAATTCCCCTCCATCTGTAAATCTTGTTGAGGCATTGTGATATACTGCTGCTGAATCAACTTCTTTTAAAAATTTCTCTGCTGCTTTTTCATTTTCGGTAATTATTGAATCAGAATGATGTGTTCCATATTTGTTTATATGTTCAATCGCTTCTTCCAGATTTTTCACAATTTTTATTGAGATTATAAGGTCAAGATATTCTGTATACCAGTCAATTTCTGTTGCTCTTTTAATATCAGGTAAAATCTCTAATGTTTTTTCACATCCCCTCATTTCAACTTTATATTCTTTAAAAATTTCTGCCATCTTTGGTAGAAATTTTTTTGCTATATCTTTATGAACAAGAAGTGTTTCTGTTGCATTACATGTTGCGGGTCTTTGTACTTTTGCATTTAAGACAACTTTCCATGCCATTTCTAAATCTGCATCTTTATCAACATAAGTATGACAGACACCCGCATAGTGTTTTATTACAGGGATATAACTATTTTCTACGACCGTCTTTATTAATGATTCTCCTCCCCTTGGAATTATAAGGTCAATATATTGATAGAGTTTAAGTAAATATTTTACAGATTTTCTTCCGCCGGTTGTTATTAAGTTTACGATATTTTCAGACATCTCAGATTCTCTTAATGATTCTTTGATTATCTCCACAAGTTTTAAATTTGTATTTTTTGCCTCTTTACCACCTCTTAAAATTACAGAATTACCTGATTTAATACATAAAATACTTGCTTCAACAGTGACATCAGGTCTTGATTCATAAATAATTCCTATAACTCCAATCGGTACTCTAATTTTTTCTATTTTTAATCCATTCGGTCTTATTGTTTCCCATATTTTTTGACCAACAGGGTCGGGAAGAGAAATTACATCCTTTACTGATTTAACCATTTTATTTATTCTTTTTTCATCAATTTTTAATCTATCAATAAAAGCATTTGAATAATTTCTCCTTATACAATTTCTAACATCCTTTTCATTTTCTTTTATTATTTCATCTTTTTTTTGTAGAATTTTTTCAGATAATATTTCCAGAAAAATATTTTTTTCTTTTTCAGTAATTTTTGCGATTTCAAAAGATGCTTCTTTTGTTGATTTTACTGTTTCAATTAATCTGTCTTTCCACTCCATTTTTTACTCCGTTTTAAAGGATAAAAAATTGTACCTATTTTTTCTCCACTAAAAAGTTTCTTTATGCAATTTATTTTCTTTCCATTCAAAATGACACAGTATTTATTATTTGCTGTAACAAATTTAGCCGCCTCTATCTTACTTTTAATTCCTCCTGTACCCTTTTTTGATGGTAAACCAATTTTTATTTTGTTTTCTATTTCATTTATTTCTATAATTTCTCTTATAATTTTCCCTTTATTTCTCTTTGGGTCATTAGTAAAAACACCATCCACATCTGAAAGTATTATCAATATATCAGCATCAATCAAATCTACAACATAACTTGACAGAATATCATTATCACCGAATTTTATTTCTTCAACTGCAACACTATCATTTTCGTTTATAATAGGTATAACTTTATATTTGAGTAAAGTTAAAAGTGTATTTCTGGCATAAACTCTTCTTTCTGGAATTGTAAGCACATCCCTTGTTAGAAGTATCTGTCCTACATTTAAACCTTCTTCCCTGAATAATCTTTCATAAGTTCTCATAAGACGACTCTGACCAACACTTGCTGCAGCCTGTAACATACTGATTTTTTTTGGTCTTTTCTCCCAACCAAGGATTTGCATTCCAGCAGCTATTGCTCCTGAAGTGACTATGATAATTTCTTTATTTTCTTTTTTTACTAAATAACTTATCTGTTCAACAATATGCTCAATTATAGAAGTATCAAGACGATTACTTTCAGTTGTTAAAACATTTGTTCCAATTTTTATTACAATTCTTTTTAAATTTGAAAAAACCTTATTTTTTTTCATTCTAAATCTTCCCTGAAATTTTTACTTTTGGTTAAATATTTTTTTATATCCTCTATGTTGTTATTTTCTATTAGTTTTTTTAATTTTTTCATTTCTTTTTCAAATTTTTTTATCCAGAGTAAAATATTTTTTTTATTATACAAAAAGATTTCCGACCACATTTGAGGATTACTTTTTCCTATTCTTGTTGTATCAAGAAAACCTGAACCAAAAAAATCCTTTAAAATATTTTTATTTTTTTGAGCAGTTGCAAGAAGGGAATAAACTAAAAAATGAGGTAAATGACTGGTAAAACCAAGAATTCTATCATGTTCTTCTGGACTCATCTCAAAAACTTTACTTCCTAAACTTTTCCATATTTTTTTTGTTTTTTCTTTTGCAATTTTATTGGTTTCTTCAGTAATTGTAATCACGGCTGTTTTATTTTCAAATAGACCTTCTTTTATGAAATCTATACCGCTTTTTTCAGAACCAGATATTGGATGGGAACCAACAAAATTTGTCTTTTCTCCAATAATTTTTTTAACTTTTTCACAAATAATTTTTTTTACACTTGCCACATCAGTAAAAAAAATTTCAGGTTTAACTTTTTTTATCAGTTTAATATATTCTTCTATAGTTCTTATTGGAGTTGCAAGAATAAGAAAATCAACTTTTTCAATTAATTCTTCGGGATTTTTACAGTACATATCAATTGCTCTAATTTGTACTGCTTTTTCCATTGTTTCCTTTTTTCTGCTATATCCAATAATTTTTTCTGCTATTTTTTTCTTTTTTAAGTCAAGTCCCAGGGAACCACCTATCAAGCCAAGTCCAATAATTCCAATATTTTTAAATTCAGACATTTTTAATTATTTCTCTTCTTCTTTTTTTATAAAATGCTTAAATATTTCAAGAGGTAAAGGGAAAACGAGAGTTGAATTTTTTTCTGCTGCAATTTCTGTGGCTGTTTGTAAATATCTTAATTGAATAGCCATTGGAACTTCTGATAAAATTTCTGCTGCTTCTTTAAGTTTTTGTGCTGCCTGAAACTCTCCTTCTGCATTTATAATTTTTGCTCTTCTTTCTCTTTCAACTTCTGCCTGTCTTGCCATTGCTCTTTTCATAGTATC
>DAORXQ010000138.1 GCA_035371905.1 bacterium
CTGGATTTATTATCTTAAATTCAATGTCAGCAAATTTATTAATACCTACTGGAAAATTATCAAGAGAATTGTATTTCCCTTGGTCTGTCCATCCACCTTTTTTATCTCCCTCTTCTTCATCTACAAATCCCATATTACAAACTTTTGAAATATCAATATATTTTGTGGCAGGAAATACCCAAAAACAAAAACTTAAAAATAAAATACACAGATATATACCTTTCATAAATTCTCTCCTTTTTATTTTTATCTGGAGGTATCCCCAGTTCCTTTGTCAACTCCCCACCATAACCTATATGCTTCATCAGTTACAGGCCAATAATTCCCTGATTCAAGGACTCCAAATTTTAAATATGTCACACTTCCATCTGTTAAAAGAGCGTTTAAACCTTGTCCTTTATTCCAACTCCAATCAACCCCTGGTGTTTGATTAGGACCTCCCCCTGCAGGGGTAAGACCTCTTGGATGTCTGTAAGCCCAGTTTCTATGTCCCCACTCACCACCCGGCAAAGGACCCGATGGATTATTCCCCATACTTATATCAAGACCTTTACCATCTACAAGAAGTAATCTTGGATATTTTAATTTTTCTCTAAATGGAAATGATTTGACTTCATACCATCCAGTACCACGGTCAACATATATACCATTATAAGCATAAGCAAGATAATGGGTTACATTTCCTGAACCATAATTAACAGTTTGGGTATAGTAATCCATAACATTAAATGGTGGTAAAGGTTTTCCTTGAACACTCGGGCACATATATGGACTTTTTGACCTTGCATCCTGCCAACTCTTATAATTCCATGCATTTTTCCCTACATATTTAACTATTCCCATATCATCTCTCCACCATCTATCAGCCCTTGGACTCCATCCATCATAGTCCTCTGCATACATCCTGAAACCAAGATATAGTTGTTTTAAATTGTTTATACAGGTAGCTCTTCTTGCTGATTCCCTTGCTTTTCCTAAAACAGGAAGTAAAAGACCAGCAAGAATCGCTATTATCGCCACAACCACAAGAAGTTCTATCAATGTAAAGCCAGCCCTTTTCAATTTCCTTTCCATAATTCACCTCCTTTTTAGTTCCAGTCAGGAAATCTTAATGAATACCTATTTGGATTACCCCTACCTATTGAATTTGGTGCTGCTTCTACCGGAATATCATATTCAGAACCTCTTTTTATAGAAGACCACCATCTCACACTACCATCAACATACAGAAAATTTGCTCCTTCAAATTTATGCGGATTATAAGCCTTTAAATGAGCATAATAGTCATTCCAAACTTGAGCAGGTGCACATGGAATTATATAACCGCCTGTCTCTGGATTAGGGAAATTTCCTATTGTCATATCACCTATAAAATCACTCATAATACTTATATCAGAAGGAGAATTTTTATTTCCAACATTTGTATCAATAGAAAGAAGATTCTTCAAAAGAGAAGTTTTATTTGTAAGTCCAACTGCGTAAGTGTAGGTTAAATGTGTGTTATACCAGTAATGAAAGTTCCCTGAACCCCAACGTCCTGGCTCCCATACAAGATACCCTGTATCAGTTGCAGTTCCCATTGAAGAAGGACAGACAAATAAAGAATAATTTTTCACATAGGATGGACCTTCAAGTTGTTTTGTGTTTCTATCTAATTGCCCTGTCAAAAGTTCTAATGACCTGCTTGGATTTGGAGTATTTCCATTTGCATCCCTATAAAATGTCCACCTATTTTCATAACCAGATTGATATGAATTAGAACTATTCCTGTAACTCATTGAATCAATATTTGAAGGAAACCAGCCATCATAATCATTCGCATACATGTGGAGAGCAAGCCCTATCTGTTTTAAATTATTTAAACATACAGCCCTCCTTGCTTGTTCTCTTGCCTTATCAAGAACAGGTAAAAGCATCGCAGCAAGAATCGCTATTATCGCTACAACCACAAGAAGTTCTATCAAAGTGAAACCATGTAGTTTTGAGAAAATGCTCTTTTTCGCCAAACGGCATGGCAAATATGCCACTCTTTTGGGTGTAGAAAAATTTTTCTTCATATTGCACCTCCTTTTTCTTTTTTATCTATTCTAAACAGGGGATGATAACCAAAGGTCGTTACCATTACCCCTGATAAAGTGAATTTCACACCCACAGGAATTCCCTTTTATAAATTTTGGCTGTAATATAATTTGTTTTCTTAATTTTCTATTTGCTTTTATCTCTTCAAGTAAAATATTTGCCGCCATTTCCCCAAGTCCTCTAACATCCTGAACAACCTGTGTAAATCTTATTTTTGAATTAAAAAATGGGAAAAATTCAGCAGTGATAATAACTTTTAAATCTTCGGGAATTTTTATATTTTTTTCTTCAATATATCTAATCGCACCTTGTAAAATCAAATTTCCAAAAATTATAATTCCTTCAATCCCTTCCTTTATAAGTTTTCTCATTCCTCTATATCCTTCTTCTATTTTCTGTGGAACTGTTGAGACAATTTTTTCATTTATTTCAATACCATTGTTTATCAATGCAAGTTTATATCCATTATAGGCATCAACATTAAAAAGATATTTCAATTCTCCTCCAATATATCCAACTTTTTTTAATTTATGCTCTTTTATCAAATGTTCAGTTGCAATATATGTCCTCCTTACATTATCAGTATCAACATAACTTCCTTTATGATTTTCAAGTATCCTTCCAATTGCAACATATGGATAATCTGTTTCTTCAAGTTCAATAAAACCTTTATCCTCTTTTTTTACATTTAAAAATATCAATCCATCTATGAGTTTTTCCTTGAAAAATTTTATATAATCATTATGTTTCTTTCCCATCTCATAAGATGTTAATAAAAGTAAATTATATCCATTTCTTGCAAGTATTCCCTCCATTCCTCTTATAACCTGTGGAAAGAATATATCCTCAAAAGAAGGAAGGTTATATTGTGGAAGTGTTACTCCTATTATATCTGTTCTTTTAGTTGATAATGCTTTACCTACTTTATTGATATAAAATTTATATTTTTTCTGTAGTTTTAAAATTTTTTCTCTTGCCTCTTCTGATACACTTTCTTTTCCATTTAATACCCTTGATACTGTCGCTGTTGAATATCCTGTTAACTTTGCAAATTCTTTTATATTCATATTTCTCCTTGTAACCGTTTACATTTTACCTCACAAATTTTTCCCTGTCAAGTTTTAATATTTTCAATAATTTCCAAATAGAAAATTTTATGTCTAATTTACTCTTTATAGAATTTATTTAAAACACCTATACTGAAATCTCTATAAACCGAAAATTTCTTTCCTTTTCCATCAAATTCTAAAAGGATAATAACTTTATTTTCTCCTTCCTTTGGATTTACTGAATAAGTACTATAAAAATGGTATCTATCATCTCCTTTAGAGTTTTTTTCAAGTAAATTACCGTTTATCCATATTGAGAAAGGAATCTGGCTTTTTATCATAATATGGCAACCTTTATAATAAAATGACTTAAACTCACCAATGGCAATAATTTTATCTCCTTTTTCCAGTCCTTCCACTTTTCCTAAATCAACTTCACCTTTTTCATTTACTTTAATGGTTTTAAATTCAACTTCCTTATTCTCTTCAAGGTTCATATTATTTAAATCAAAAGAAAGTTCTTTATCCTTTTTAATAATAGATATCTTCCAGTCATTTATAGTGGGCAATTTAAAAGGGTCTATTATTTTTGTAGAATTTAATGGG
>DAORXQ010000139.1 GCA_035371905.1 bacterium
GTACTCTTCTCTAATTATTATTCTTTTTACCATGCTTCACCTGCGTGTTTTATACCAAGCATTTTAAGTTCAATTTCATTTAAATCAATCCCTCTTAATTGTTCTCTATTCCCTCTCAATGACTCTATTGCATTTATACCCATGCCTCCAAGCATTTCCTTAATTTCAAGGGACCAAGCCCTTAATAAATTATAAACCCTTTTTGCACCTATTTCTGGATTTAATCTTTTCGTAAGATATGGGTCCTGTGTTGCTATTCCCCAATTACATTTTCCAGTATAACATTTTTGACATAAATGACACCCAAGAGAGATTAAGGCAGCAGTTCCTATATAAACAGCATCAGCACCAAGAGCAATCGCTTTTATAACATCAGAACTTTTTCTAAAACCACCTGCTGCTATTATTGAGGCATTATTTCTTATGCCTTCTTCTCTTAATCTCTGGTCAACAACCGCGATTGCAATTTCAATAGGAATTCCAACATTGTCTCTTATTATTTTTGGTGCTGCTCCTGTCCCACCTCTTACACCATCAATAACTATATAATCAACACCAGCCCTTACTATTCCACTTGCAATTGGAGCAACATTATGAACTGCTGCAATTTTAACTCCAACAGGTTTTTTATAAGAAGTTGCCTCTTTTAATGCAAATATAAGTTGTTTTAAATCCTCAATTGAATATATGTCATGATGTGGTGCAGGAGATAAAGCATCTGTTCCCTCTGGTATCATTCTTGTTTTACTTATTTGTTCTGTTACTTTTTCTCCTGGAAGATGCCCTCCAATTCCTGGTTTTGCTCCTTGACCTATTTTAATCTCAATTGCACCTGCTTTTTCAAGATAATCAATATTAACTCCAAATCTACCACTTGCAACTTGAACAATACATCTATCCGCATATTCATATAATTCTTCAGGTAAACCACCTTCTCCTGTATTCCAGTAAGTTCCAAAATCTTTTGCTGCCTTTGCAAGTGATTTCATTGCATTTAAAGATATTGAACCAAAACTCATAGCAGAAAACATAATCGGTGTCTCAAGTTCAAGTTGTGGAGGAATTTTTGTTTTTAAAATTAAATTTCCATTTTTAAATTCATACTCAATTCTATCAGGTTTTCTTCCTATGAATGTCTTCAATTCCATTGGTTCTCTTAAAGGGTCTATTGAAGGATTTGTAACCTGGGATGCATTAAGAAGTATATGGTCAAAATAATTTTTATAATGTTTATCACATCCCATTCCTGTCAAAATAACTCCTCCTGTTTCTGCTTGCTTTTGAATATCCACAATATATTCTTTTTTCCAGTGATAATTCTCTTTTATATCAGAAGTATTTCTTTTAATTTCTATTGCTTCTGTTGGACATATACTTTCACAAAAATGGCATCCTACACATTTAGAATTATCATTTCTTACAATGTCAAACTCCTCATCATAAATATGAACATCATTAGAACACATACGAACGCATGCTTGACACTTTATACATTTTTCTAAATCTCTATCTACAACAAATTCTGATATTTTTTTTACTTTTGCCATTTTATTTTAAATATAACTGGTTTTCCTGCTTCAATTTCATAAACATTTTTTAAATCTTTACTTATAATTCTTATTGCTGATTCTTCAGAAGATAAATAATAAAAGTCCTCATCTTCACCAGCAACAAGTGGTCTCAATTTAATCCTATCATTTAAACCTACCATATATTCAGAATTTGCAACTATTATTCCAAAAGGTCCATTAACAAGGCCAGGTCCATATATAATCCTTAAACTTTTTAAAAAATTTTTACAATTTTCATCTTCAATCCTTTCTATTTGAAACCAAAAAGGAGAAGCAAGTATATTTCCAATTGTTTCAAAATCAATTTTATGTTTTCTATAAAGCAAATCAAAAAGGTAAGTAATGACTTCTGTATCAGTAAAAAGAGTACAGTAATACCCAAAATTTTCAAGATATCTTCTATTTATACCATAACTTGATATTTCGCCATTATGAACAACAGCCCAGTTAAGAATTCCAAATGGATGTGCTCCTCCCCACCATCCAACAGTATTTGTAGGAAATCTATTATGTGAAATCCATAAATATCCTTTATAATCATAAATTTTAAAAAAATCAGCAATTTCATCTGGATTTCCTACACCTTTAAAAATACCCATATTTTTTCCAGATGAAATAACAAAAGCACTCTCTATTTTTTTATTTATAAACATAACAGTTTTTACAATAAAATCTTCTTCAGTTGACTTAGCTTCTTCATTAATTTTTTCTTCCTTTATCTTCAAAAAATACCTCCACATAATAGGGATATTTTTCAATTTGTGATTTTTATTCGTTGGAATTGATTCTGAATGAATTATTTCAAAATTTGCTTCCAGATAATCTTCACAAGTTTCTATATCTTTTTCACTATTATACATAATATGGAAACACCATTTATCAGAAAATTCAGGATAAATTCCATAACCAGCAAATCCAGAACCAAGGCCATTTCCTCTTTCAACCATATTACAAATTGATAAAATAATTCTTTCACCAGAAAATAAATTCCCATTTTTTGAAATAATTCCACTTACTCCACAACCAGATGGTATCTTACAAATTCTATCATCCATTTTTATAGAATTGGCAAATATGTTTTAATTTCATATTCATGGACTATTTTTCTATATTCATCCCATTCAATCTTTTTTGCAGTAAGTAAGTTTGTATATATATGTTCTCCAAGTGTTTCTTTAAGCAATTGGCTTTTTTCTGCTATCTCTATTGCTTCTATTAAACTTCCTGGTAAAACATCAAGTCCCAATCTTTTCCTATCTTCCTCTGTTAAATGGTATACATCCATCTCAAGTGGTTCAGGTAATTTATAATTTCCTTCAATCCCTTTCATTCCTGCCTTTACCATACACGCAAATGCAAGATAGGGATTGCATACAGGGTCTGGTGAACGAAATTCTATCCTTGTTGATTTTTCTTTACCAGGTCTATACATAGGAACTCTTATCAATGTGCTTCTATTCCTTCTTGCCCAACATATATAAACAGGTGCTTCATATCCAGGAACAAGTCGCTTATAAGAATTTACCCATTGATTACATACAAATGTTATCTCTTTTGCATGTTTTAAAAGACCTGCTATGTACTTTTTTGCAATATCGCTTAAATAAAATTCATCCTTTGGGTCAAAAAATGCATTCTTTTCTCCTTTAAATAATGACTGATGCGTATGCATTCCACTTCCATTAACTCCATAAATTGGCTTTGGCATAAATGTAATGTAAAATCCATATTTTGAAGCAATCTCCTTTGCTATCATCCTATAAAACATAACTATATCTGCCATTGTTAATGCATCTGTATATCTTAAATCAATCTCATGCTGACTTGGTGCAACCTCATGATGTGAATATTCAACCTTTATTCCCATCTCCTCAAGTGTCAAAATAATCTCCCTCCTTACATCAGTTGCTGCATCAAGTGTTGCTACATCAAAATAACCACCATTATCTAAAATTTCTGTCATCTTATCACTTTTAAATATAAAAAATTCAAGTTCAGGTCCAACATAAAATGTATATCCTTTCTCTTTCATATATTCTAAATTTTTCTTCAATATATATCTTGAATCACCTTCATAAGGAGTTCTATCTGGATTTAAAATATCGCATATCATTGCTGCAACTGCTTTTTCC
>DAORXQ010000140.1 GCA_035371905.1 bacterium
CCAGTTTCAAACAACTTATAGATGCCTCTACAGATTTATCCATCAATTCATGACAAAGATTTTTTTCTGTTAAAAGCATCATCATCCACTGTGTTGGTTGCCCCTGAGTGACATTATCACTTCTATTCGTAATTAAACTTAACCCTAAAAAACATACTCCATATCCCCAACCAAGAAGAGCATAATCGGTATTTTCATAAAGATACTTACCATAACGGTGCAGAATTTCTAAATGTTCATCGGGAATGGTAGTTGTAGGATTAAAATTTTCTGGTTTAAATTTACCCCTGTCAAAACTAAGGTCGTCAAAATAAAATCCTCCTTTTGGCATACGAAATGGAGTGGGGGAACCATCCGGATTTAATAAAATCCAGTCGCCATTTTCCTTTTCCTCAATTTTTGTTCCAGGCGGAAATAATACCGTCCTGCCATCAAACAACTTTCTGGGAATCCAATCTTCTTCTTTTGCCGTTGCCCACCAGAGTGCATTTTCTAAATCAAGAGGCATAACATCTATGTGAAAAAGTTTTCTTATTTCTTCTTCCACTACAGCAATCATAAACCTTGCATCAAGTACTTTTGTAGGTGACTTTAATCCCAGATATCTTTTAAGGCGGTCATAAGCAATAACATTTATCCCACTTGCTTTCATTCCACCTAAATCTATAGGAACACGGTCAACTTCTTGAAAATTCACACTCCTGTCTACTCTTTCTCTTGATGTCATAAAATCCCCCTTTTATAAATAACTTTTACAATAAGTTAAAAACATAACACTTAATCTGTCAAATTTTTAATTGTTCCAATACTTCGTTAGAGGTAAGAAGTGAGGTCATTTAAGAGAAAATTTTTTCAAAAAAAGGGTTTGTTAAATTCTTCTTTAAAAACAAATTCTTTAAGGTCTTTTCTATTCTTACTTTCATAAAATTCACTGGAAGTATATCCAAGAGGAACTATCATTAAAATATCTATATCCTGAGGTATTTTAAGCAGTTTTTTTATAGGTTCAGGATAAAATGCACCAACCCAGCAACTCCCAACTCCATAATTTCTCGCAGTTAAAATAAGATGGTCAATTGCAATTGTTACATCCACAAGATAACAGTTGTCTTTTAATGGCTCATATGGATTTGGATATTTCTTCCCACAACAAATAACTACACAATCTGCCTCTGCAATAAATGACTGATTATAGGAATATTTTGCTATCTTACTTTTTTTATCTTTATCCTTTACAACAATGAAATACCATGGTTGTTTATTATTTCCTGATGGAGCTACTCTCGTACCTTCAAAAATTTTTTTCAATATATCTTCCGGGATTTCCTTTTTGTTGTAACTTCTTATACTTCTTCTTGTCTTTATAACATCTTCAAATTCCATTTAAAACCTCCTTTTTTAAAATATATTCCACAAAACCAAAAAATGTCAATTTTTATATTATGAAAAAATAACTAAAAGGGGTAGATAGATGAATGAAAAATTAAAGTTCAATTTAATTGTTAAATAACTTTCAAACTTTGAATTTTAATACATATTCTAAAAGGTCTTTTAATGAAGTTGTTGCCACTCCACATACTTTATCTGCTGCTCCATAATAAACAAAAATTTCTCCATCTATCAAAACTGTACCTGTGGGAAAAACAACATTTGGTATATCTCCTACTTTTTCATAATTTTCTTCTGGTTCAAGAATAGGATAGGGTGAACGAGCAATAACTTTTTCTGGATGGTTTAAATCTAAAAGAACTACTCCTGTCCTGTAAACAAAATTTTTATCAACACCGTGATATATAAGAAGCCATCCTTCTTCTGTTTTTATAGGTGGTGGACCTGAACCTATTTTTTTCTCTTCCCATGGATATTCTGGTTTAAGTAGAAGTTTATTTTCACCCCAGTTTTTTAAATCTGTTGAATAAGCAAGCCAGATACTTGGTTTATCAGTTCCAAACTTTTCTCCTATCCATTCAGTGGGTCTGTGTAGTAAAAGATATTTTCCATCTATCTTTTCTGGAAAAAGAACACCATCACGGTCATCAATTTCAGGTGGAGTAATAATTCCCATTCTTTTAAAGTTATATAAATCAAAAGAAGAAAGGAGTCCTGTATGAGAAAAAACATGTATTCTGGGATAAAGAGGGTCAACTTTAAGTTTCTGCATAACTTCAATAAAATTACCTGATTTAGAGGGGGGATTGGGTAAAGCAGCATAGGTGATAAAAAACTCGTTCTCTATTTTAACAATTCGTGGGTCTTCGCAACCGCCTTTATCATAATTTGCGTATGGTTCAAAAACTGGTTTATCAGAAACTCTTTCAAAGTGTAATCCATCCTTACTTATTGCCAATCCAAATCTTGAAGAGTACAATTCGTATTCACCCACTGCTCTATAAAGTAAGTAAATTTTTCCCTGATGTAGAAAAGCCCCTGGATTGTAAACTGCTTCTTTTTCCCATTCAATTTCTGGATTCGGAGTAAGAATAGGATTCCCTGACCATCTTTTTAATTTCATTAGCCCTCCTTTTTTAATTTATAAGGTCAGATTTAAAATATTTAATTTTTCCCGCAAGATTTGTAATTTCATCAGGGTCATTTTCCATATCAAAAAGAAATAGGCAATCTCCATCATTTTCAAAAACCATTTTAAATTTTTCAGTTCTTATCATATACTGATGAAAACCAAATGCATAAATCTCACTCAAAGCAAAATTTTTCTTTTTCCCTTCAAATAAGTTCTCACCGACTACTCTTTTTGATTTTTCAAGCCCAAGACCTGAAAGAAGCGTAGGGAAAATATCAATTATTTCAACAATTTTATTAGCACTTTTTCTCAATTCATCATTTTTACCTGGCCACTTTATTATTAAAGGGATTTTTACACTCTGTTCATAAAATACACTTTTATAAAGAAGTCCATGGTCTCCAAGCATTTCTCCATGGTCAGACCAGAAAATTATTATAAGATTTTCAGGAGTTCGTTTTTCATAATATGTTTTTAAAATTTCTCCAATCCAGTAATCAACAAGAGAAATTTTACCATAATAAAGAGACCTTATTTTTTTTATTATTTCTTGACTTAAACCATTAAAAATTCTTTTCCATTGTTCTATTATTTTTTTCGTTTTTTCAGGCAGGTCAGCAGTTTCTATGATTTCTTCAACAGGTAGTGGCATATCTTCAGGAGAATACATTTCTGCATATTTTCCAGGTGGATCCCATGGTTCGTGAGGAGAAGGAAATCCAACAAAAAGACATAAAGGTTTTTCAAATGAGTAGTTTTTAATAAATTCGCATGCTTTTTTACCAACATAACTGTCAAGATAGTCCTCTTCTTTAAGTGGGCTTGGATGAGTTGAAAATTTATTTCTATTTCTGTAGTCATTTCTGAATATCTCAAGAAGTCCTTTTTCTTTCAGGTAATCTGTCATATATGAGTCAGTTGTGACTGTTGCATGAGGACCTGTTGTTTCGTGGACATAATCAATTCCTCTTTTTCTCATATAATCTTCCATTGTTTTCATATGGAAATTTTTGTGCTCATAAAAATGTGCCTTTCCTATGTGAGCAACAAACCATCCGTTTTTCTGTAGATGATGAAAGAAAGTTTCATTTTCAGGCGGAAGAGAACCTTTGTTTTCCCACATCCCGTGCTGGTGAGGGTAAAGTC
>DAORXQ010000141.1 GCA_035371905.1 bacterium
AATGGATATGTGCCCTTATCCATCCAGTCGTAAATTTAGGCCCTGGGAAATTGCTTTCCCTATAATTCCCACCAGTAAATATTTTTTTAAAGCCCTCTTCTTTAATAGAAAAGACATTTAAATAATTTGGATTTTCAGAATTAAATCTTATACTACCTTTTGTTCCATATATTTCATACTTAAGTTCATCCTGTGTCCCTGTTGCTATCTTTGATGCCTCAATTATTCCAATTGAACCATTTTTCATCTTTACATTTATATTTATGTGATCCTCAACTTCAACTTTTACTATTTTCCCATTTTTTGTTGGTCTTTCAGGATATAAAATCAAATCATTTCCAATCACCTCATCAAATTCACCTAAAAACCAATAAATTAAATCAATAATATGGCTTCCTAAATCAAGTAATACACCAGCACCTTTTTCCTGTTTCCATCCAATTGGCTTTTCTTTCTCAACACTTCCTGAATGATAATATGAAATCTTAAAAATAGTTGGTTTCCCAATAAATCCATTCTCTATCAATTCCTTTGTCCTTATTGTTGCAGGAATAAATCTATTATGGAATGTTACCTGATGGATTTTATCAAAATTTTTAAGATATCTCTCAAGTTCTTCTGCTTCTTTTACAGTTGCTACAATAGGTTTTTCACAATAAATATGTTTTTTCTTTTCAATTGCATAAATAAGTTGCTCAAAATGATAAATGTTTGGGCTTGATATATCAATAATTTCAATCTTGTGGTTTTCAATCAATTCTTTGTAATCAGTTGTTATAAATTCAATACCATATTTTTCTTTTGCTTCTTTTGCTGTCTCTTCCCTTGATGTACAGACACCGGAAACTTTTGCTTTGAAAGGCGCTTCCGGATAATAATACTTTAAGTTTTCATATGCATAAGCGTGTACTTTGCCAATAAAACCAAACCCGATAATTCCAATATTAAATATTTTCATTTTTCTTTGATAACAAAATTTTTTAAAGTTCCAATTCCTTCTATTTCAACTTCAACAATATCTCCTTCTTTTAAAAATACAGGCGGTTTCCTTGCAAATCCCACTCCTGAAGGAGTTCCTGTTAAAATAATTGTTCCTGGTAAAAGTGTCATCTGTTTTGATAGATAACTCACAATTTTATAAGGATTGAAAATCATTTTTGAAGTATTTGAATTCTGCATTATTTTTCCATTTAAAATCGTTTTTATACTTAAATTTGTTGGCTCAATTTCTGTTTCTATCCATGGACCAATCGGGCAGAAAGTATCAAATGACTTTGCTCTTGCCCACTGTTTATCTTTTTTTAACTGACAGTCCCTTGCACTTACATCATTTCCACAGGTGTACCCGAATATATAATCTTTTGCTTCTTTCTCTTCTATATTTTTACATTTTTTACCAATAACAATAACAAGTTCGCATTCATAATCAACCTCATCAGGCGCTTGTTCTGGTAAAATTATCGGAGATAGATGTCCAGTTAAAGAAGTAGTTGCTTTCAAAAATATGACCGGTTCTGAAAGTACCTTTTCCCATCCTTCTTCTGCGTGTTCTTTATAATTTAATCCAAGTGCAATAATATTGGGAGGATTGCATGGTGGTAAAAATTTAATTTCTTCAGGTGAAAAAATTTGACCGGTTTCTTTAAATTCTTTAGTAAATCCCTCCCAGTTTATAGCATAAATTCTGTTTTTTTTAAAAATACCATAAAATTCTTTCCCATCTTTAAAAAACCTCAAGAATTTCATATTTTCTCCCTTTTTACATTTCAGATAAATAATCCATATATTCTTCACTCAAATCAGAAATTTCAAAAGATATTATTTCAGGAACTTTATACGGATGAATTTCTTTTATTTTTTTCTCAACCTTTTTATAATTTTTCTTCTTGCATTTAATAAAAATCAGCCATTCTTTGCTTTTTTCTATTCTTTTTTCCCACCAGTAATGACTTTCAACTGGACCTATAATCTGACAGCAGGAAACAACTTTTTCTTCAAGTAACTCTTTAACAATTTTCTCACAATTTTTTTTATCCGGAGAGGTTGTAATTATTTGAATAAATTTCATAATTTTTCTTTAAAATTTTTTATTTCTGGATAATCATTTTCATTTTCAATCTCTTTGAGTTGTTGAAATAAAGAAATCTGTTGCCTTGATAATCTTTTTGGTATCAAAACCTTAATTTTAACAAACATATCTCCTTTACCGTGCCCATTTAATTTAGGCATACCCATATTTCTCAATCTTAAAATTTCTCCATTCTGTGTACCCGGAGGAATTTTCAATTTTGCTTTCCCTGCTAAAGTAGGTACTTCAATTTCATCTCCTAAAACTGCCTGAGTAACTGTAATCGGAACTTCTAAATATATATTTTCTTCTTTTCTTTCAAAAAGAGGATCCTTTTCAATAAAAACTGTAACATATAAGTCACCCCTTTCGCCTTTATTTAAACCAATATCTCCCTGTCCTTTCAATCTTAAACTCATCCCTGATTCAATACCTGCTGGAATTTTAACAAGTATTTTATGCATATTTCTTATTCTTCCTGTTCCTCTACAATTTGGACATGGGTCTGACAGAATTTCTCCCTCCCCTCTACATTTCGGACATGTTTGTGCAATTGTTATAAATCCAGAACTTTTAATAACTTGACCCCTTCCCTGACAGGTAGGACATGTGACTTTCCCTTTTTTTGTCTTACTTCCAGTACCATTGCAAACCGAACACTCATCAAATCTTGAAACATTTATATATTTTTCTGTACCTGTTGCTGCTTCTTTTAATGTTATATAAATTCTATATTCAAGGTCAGAACCTCTTGTTTTTCTTTTTTGAGTTGTTTTTGATGCAAAATCTGAACCAAAAATATCACCAAAAAAATCACTGAATATATCACCAAAAATATCTGAAAAATCCATCCTTACCCTTGAAAAATCCTGTGTCCAGTCAAATCCAGTTGGTCCAAAACCAGCATGCCCATATGTATCATATATTTTTCTTTTTTCAGGATCAGATAAAACTTCATATGCCTCTGTAATTTCTTTAAATTTTTCTTCTGCTTCTTTATTACCGGGATTTCTGTCTGGATGATATTTTAAAGCAAGGTCTCTATATGCTTTCTTTATTTCATCTATTGAAGCGTCTTTTGAAACACCAAGAACTTCATAATAATCTTTTTTTTCTCCCATATTTTATATTTTAGTCATATAAATAAAAAAAGCAAGGGAAACCCTTGCTTTTTAAGTAAGAAATTGGGGTATCCGGATTTTTTTCAACTCCTTAGAAAGGAGGTGATCCAGCCGCACGTTCCCGTACGGCTGCCTTGTTACGACTTCGCCCTCCTTGCCGAGTGTACCCTGATACCCTCCCTCCCTTGCGGGTTAGGATAAGGTACTTCAGGTACCCTCGACTCAGTTGGCGTGACGGGCGGTGTGTACAAGGCCCGAGAACGTATTCACCGC
>DAORXQ010000142.1 GCA_035371905.1 bacterium
GTTGAAAAAGTTTGGAATAAAACATTTATTCTAAAGGAAAAAGAATTTCTAAAAGTTGCTGGACCTGATGAAAGAAATATTGAAGAACTTTACTCTTCAAAAGAATTAATAGATGTCCTTCATCTATCATTATTATTATGGCAAAAAAATGATGACCTTGGAATGAAAAAAGTCCTTTCAAGTACTGGTTTTGGTTTGAAAGATACATTTTATAAAGTAGCACAGGCAATATCAGAAACACTTCCAATAACAAGTAGAGAGAAAAAACTTCTTGACGGCTTTTTGTCAGGGAAAAGCAGAATAACAAAGGAAATAAAAGAAATAGATGAAAAAAAAGAAAAGGAACAACAGAAACTGTTTTAAAAAGGAGATATAATGAAAGCATTTGTTTCAATTGCAATTCCACATAAGGATGTTCTTGAAGGGGTACTGACTGCTGATGTTTTTGCTGCTGATTTATGGAGTGTTTATCAGAAAAGAGGACCGCGTGAATATTATGACGCAGAACTTTTTTATCAAAAGACATATTTCACAGAAGGGCTAAAAAATCTTCTTTCAAATGCAGAAAAACGGCTGAAAGGTAAAGGTGGAGACCCTGTTATTCAACTTCAAACACCATTTGGAGGTGGTAAGACACATTCCCTAATTGCTTTATATCATAAAGGGAAAGAACTTAAAGCAAAGGTTGTCGTGATAGATGGAGCAGTCCTTGAACCAGAAGAAAAACCAATTTGGGAAGTTATGGAAGAACAATTAACGGGAAATACAAAGACACTTAAAGGAAAAGCATGCCCAGGGAAAGAGAAAATCTACAATCTTTTATCTTCTCAAAACTCACCTGTTTTAATTCTTATTGACGAAATTTTAATATATCAAACAAAATCTGCCACACTTAAAGTAGGCAGTTCAAATCTTTCTGCATCAAATCTTGTATTTTTTCAGGAATTAACACAGGTTGTATCCTCTCTTGGTAATTGTCTTTTGGTTGTAACAATTCCTGCAAGCCGTCTTGAACATTACGATGAATCATCTGAGGAATTATTCCAGAAACTTCAAAAAGTTCTTGGAAGGGTGGAAAAAATTTATGAGCCAGTAAGCGACGAGGAAATATCATCTGTCATAAATAAACGGCTTTTCTTATACATAGATGAAAAAGAAAGTAAGAAAATCATTGATAAATTTGTTAATTTTGCGGATAAAGAGAATATTTTACCTGAGGGATTTGAGAAATCTACCTACAGGGAAAGATTTTTCAAAAGTTATCCATTTCAGCCAGAGGTAATAGATGTCCTTTACCACAGATGGGGTAGTTTTTCCCGTTTTCAAAGGACAAGGGGTGTATTAAGATTGCTTGCAAGAGTTGTATATTCATTAAAAAATAGCAATATTCCATTTATAAGGTTATGTGATTTTAACCTTAAAATTTCAGATATAAAAAGTGAATTTATAAGTCAAATAGGCCCACAATTTAATAGTGTCGTTTCAGCAGACATTACCTCTGCAAACTCTGCTGCTTCAAAGGTGGACTTTTCTCTTGGTAAGGCATATGTATCTTCTTTAATAGGGACAAAAATTGCAACAACCATATTCCTCTATTCTTTTTCAGGCGGACATGAAAAAGGTGCTACATTGAGGGAAATAAAACTTTCTGTTGCGGACATATCTTTATCTTCCACCAGTATAATTACAGAAGGTGTAAATAAATTAAAAGACCAGGCGTTATATTTGCAATACGATTCAGGTAAATATTTCTTTACAAGTGAACCAAACCTCAACAGTTTACATATAAGAAAAATGGAGGAAATTGAAGATGAGACAGTAGAACAGATAGAAAAAGAAATCTTAAGGGAAAATGTTAAAGGAGAGATATTTGATGTGTTTTTAAACCCTAAAAATCCAAAGGATGTACCTGATAATGAAAAGTTAAAACTTGTTGTACTAAGTAAAAATGGAGAAGTAAAATGCAAGGAATTCATTGAGAATTATGGACAACAACCAAGGGTTAATAAAAATACGCTGATTTTTTTATGTACTGAAGAAACCGAAAGAGCCGTATTTGAAAAATCGGTGAGAGAATATTATGCCTGGAAAATTATAGATGAAGAAGATCAGTTGAATGAACAGCAGAAGAAAGAAATCCACCAGAAAATGAAAGAAAAAGAAGAATTTATGCTTGAAAATTTCAGAAATCTTTATAGTATTGTCTATGTTCCCAAATTCAATGACCTAAGAAAAATAGACCTTGGAAGATATACATATGGGAAAGACATTTCTCTGGAACAGGAAGTTTATCAAAGGTTAAATAACGAAGGTGAGATACTTGAAAAAATTTCACCTTTAATTTTGAAAGAAAAATACCTTAAAGATAAGGACTTTGTGGAGATTTTGCCTTTATATCTTTCATTTTTGAGGACACCAGGAGAAGTTAGAATAATAAATAAAGATGTTTTAATTGACGCAATAGTTTCTGGTGTTAAAAATGGGCTTTTTGCTTTTGGAGAGATTGATAAGGATGGAGGACCTGTATGTAAGTATTTCAGAGAGGAGATTACATTTAGAGAAGGGATTGTAGAAGAAAGAAAAGTTATGATTTGTGAGAGTTTACTCGGTAAAAAGTCGGCAATTATATCAAGAGGCAATGTATGGGGATTAGTTAAAGACGAAAGCAGTATTTCACCAGAAAAAGAAACTGAAAAAGAAACAATTACAAGGAAAACAGAAAATACCTATAAAAAAATCTCTCTCAAAATCAAAATCCCTTCAGGTGAACTATCACATTTTGCCAACAGTATCTTTTATCTTAAAACATTATTCAGACAAATTGATATAAAGGTTGAGATTGAAGCAAAGGACGGTGAAATAAAAATAACAGATTATGAAGATAAAATAAAAGAGGCATTCAAACAGTCAAGCATCAAAATTGAGGAAGAATCAACGTTTTAATCACTCCTGACCAATTAAAACTTTGGCAATTTAGATTTTGGAGAACCGGCCTGCTGATAGGGAACAATAGTATTCGTAAGAGATAAAGTACCCAAGTGAAGCAGGGCGGTGTGAAAAATATTAGCACGACTTTCAATCAATCAAATGCTAAATATGCTGCCCCGATATGAGTTTGAGCAAGAAGTAGTCAGGGAACAGGCCAACCGATATACGAAACACTTTACAGCCTGGCAGGAAGTTCCTGGTGAATTTTTATGCCCGGATAACCGGGAAGGAAAGCCTGCGGGATATAGAGACCTGGTTAAAGATGCAGCAGAAGAGCTGGTATCATTGGGGTCTGGTAAATGCGGTGCTCACTCAATCTGGACGGCAATGATTTACTGTCTTCTCCTGGCCTACATCAAATATCAGACAAAATACAAGTACTCTCTGCTGTATCTGACCAGAGTAATTAAGGAGTACTTATTGAAAAGGGCAGATATCATTGA
>DAORXQ010000143.1 GCA_035371905.1 bacterium
AATGCTTTTCTCTTTTCTTCAGGGTCTATTTTTCCTTTTAATGCATCAAAAAATGCATCTTCAACATTCCATATTTCTAAATCTATCCCCTTCTTTGCAAAAAAATCTCTAACATCCTCTGCTTCCTTATATCTCATTAATCCATCATCAACAAAAAAAACAATAAGATTGTTTCCGATAGCCATCTTTGTTAAAATTGCACAAACACAACTATCAACACCACCTGAAGTTGCAACCAATGCTTTTTTATCCTTTATTTTTTTCTTTAATTCATTAACCTTCTCTTTTATAAACTTTTTTGAATTGAATTTACTCATACAGACCTCCTTTAATTCATTATAAAATATATGTATAAATATGTCAATTATTCAAATTATATTTCAGTACTGCAAATTAAGGTTCAATAAAATTATTTTTAATATAAAGAGCGATTTTTTTGCCAGCACCAGCAGGTCCAACTCTTTCCAAACCAATTTTTTTTACTTCTTTTTCTATTAGGGGGTCTTCAATTATAGAAAAAATTTTTTCTGCAATTAATTTTATATCAAATGGTAAAGCAAAAACATACCCTCCAAGCAGTTTTTTTTGTATTTTTTCAAAAAAATACCATGGATAAAGATTGCCTTTTACAGGAAATGTTATTACGGGTTTACCAAGACCGATTGCCTGTTCATTTGCTGCTCCTGAAAATCCAATAATTAAATTAGATTTATTAATAACATCTCCAAATTTATCAGAAACAATTATTTTATTTGAATCTTTAACTAAATAACCAATAATACCCTTTTCTTTTAATTTTACTTCTATAAATTTCCAGTTTAATTTACCAATCTCTTTTTTTACTTCTTCAATATTAAGAAAAAAAGAAAGTGAAATTATGAAAAAAGGAATTTCTTTATTCTCCTCTTTTGCTTTTTCCAAAATTTTATTCACAATTTCAAGCAAAAAATAAAGTTTTTTAAAAGCATCTTTTCTTCTTCCAGGTAATAATCCGATAACTTTTTTTTCTGCAGGGATATTAAAATCTTCTCCTGTAAAATCAATGCAATCCATTGCTAAACTCCCAAAATATACAGATGGTATTCTAAATTTTTTAAAATAAAAGTGTGTCTTTTCATCCCTTGGAAAAACTACATTTGCAAAGTGTTTCATCAACCATATATTTATTCTATCAATTTTCCTGATATAAATTGATTGAGCAGTAGAAGCAAAAATAATTTTTTTTCCTGAAAAAAAACCACATAAAGCACAAAGAAAAATATCTCCAACTGCTACAATAAAATCAGAATTCTTTCCTTCCTTTCTTAAAACCTTTATCTGTTTTATAAATAAAGGAATTAATCCTGCCTTTATATCTTTTAATAAATATTTAAATCCGAAATGGATCAGTCCCTCACTTGGCAAATTTTTACATGGACCTAAAACAGGAATACCTTCTGAAATATATGCTTTCCCCTCACCTACCAAAGGAAGGGCTTTAATGCAAACAAAAGGTAAATTTTTTTTTAAATGTTTTATAATTTGACATGCCATCATATCTTCAAAATGACCATTACTTACAAAAAGAAGTTTTAAACTTTTCATGAATTTATTAAAAAAGGGTTTGTTGGTCTTCTTCTTTTTCTAAATCTAACAATATCGATACTTCCCCAAATTCTCCATCATATCCTGGTTTTATATTAACATCTCCTTTTTTAACCCTTTTTATACCTTCAAAAATTTTAATATCAATCTTTTCTTCAAATTCTTTTTCATCTGCTTCTATAAGAATATAAAATTCTGGTCCAAATTTATTTATAATATCAAAGTAAGTTTTCTGAACAATTTGAGAAGATACTTCCTTATTTAAAACACAACTTATTATCTGGTCAAGCGGAACTATTTTTTTAAATGGAACATATTTTTGTGGTTTTTCTCCTGCTTTTCTATCTGCAAGTTCTTCCACTCTATGCATTACACCAACAGTTACCTTTCTTCCACAAACAGGACATATATAATTATTTTTTTTAGTTTCCTCTGGAGAAAAACATATTTTACAATTTCTATGTCCATCATAATGATATTTGCCCTCTTCAGGAAAATATTCAACTGTCATTTTAAAATTTTTATTTTTAAGAATTGAAATGAGTTCTTTAAAATCAAATTTGTCAAAAAAAATATTGGCTTCCCTGCCTATTTTTGATGGAGAATGAGCATCAGAATTTGAAATTAAAGAAAATCTATCAAGTGCAGATAATCTCCAGTTCATTTCCGGGTCACTACTCAATCCTGTTTCAAGTGCAAAAATTTCATCTGTAAGTTCTTTAAAACATTCTTCAATTTTATTAAATCCGGAATTTGAACCAAAAAGAGAAAAATGTGGTGTCCAGATGTGAGCAGGAACAATAAATCCAAATTCATCTATATCTTTAAGTATTTTTAAAAGTTCTTTTGCTTCAAGTTGTAAAATTGGTCTTCCATCAGCATTTAAATCACCATATCTTTCTACATTTCTGTTGAATTTTTCAACCTTTTCTATTGAGGAAATAAAAATTATGTTATGAATTTTTTTTGTAATTCCTTTTTTATCAAAGATATTACAAACTTCTCCTGTTAAAATAAAATCAATTCCTCCATAATTATAAATTCCAAATCTATCTGTTTCTTTAAGGTTTCTTTTTAGTTCATAAAACCAGTAAAAATGAGTAATATCACCTGTACCGAGAAGATTTATGCCTTTATATTTAGCCCATTTTACAAGACCGTCAAGTTGCATATCTTTGCTGGTTGCCCTGCTATATTTTGAATGAATATGAAAATCAGCAATATACATTTCACTTTTCATTTTTAAACTCTTTTTTAAGTATTTTTGAGAGTTCTTTTAGTGATTGAGGAATTACTTTAGTATTTGAAATAACAGGCATAAAATTTGTATCACCCTGCCATCTGGGAACAATATGAATATGAATATGTTCTTCCAATCCTGCTCCTGAAACTTTACCAATATTTAAACCAATATTAAATCCATCAGGTTTTAAAACTTTTTTCAAAACTTTCACTGAAATTTTTATCAATTGTCCAATTTCATTTAACTCCTCTTCTTTTAGGTCTTCCAGATTTTTTAAATGTCTTACAGGAGCAATCATTATATGTCCATTATTGTAAGGAAAAATATTCATTATTATAAAACTATATTGTCTTTTATAAATAACATACTCGTTTTTCTTTGAATTTATACTTTCACAGAGGAAACATTTATCTTTTTTAATTCCTAAAATATACCCCATTCTCCACGGAGCCCAGATTATTTCTTTTTTATTCATTTTAAAATTCTACATTTTTCACTAAAATTTTTCAATTATCTCTCAGAATATTTATTCCAATTCTTTATAAACTTTAAGTGTTTCTATTGCTGTCTTTTCCCAACTGAACATCTTAC
>DAORXQ010000144.1 GCA_035371905.1 bacterium
AATATATGAATGGCCTACAGGAACTACTTTTTCATTAAAATATTCAAGGATTAAAAATCCGAGTAATTTTATTGTTGTTACTGAAAGTTTTGTTCCTGTAACAGATGCTTTATCTTGGGATTATGGTTTTTTTGAGAGATTAAAGAAATATAAAGATGGTGGGAATCTTTTAAGTTTGCATTCTGATGGTTTAAATTTCCTTTTCGCAGATGGACATGTTTCATGGTATGAACCATATAATGCTGGAATTTCAAGTTCTAGTTTTGTAAATTTTGATTGGAATACGTGGAATAATTCTGATTATAAAAAATGGTGGAATCCGGAATGTAGATAATGCAGTCAAATTTATTTGGTGTGATGTTAAAAATTGAATTTTTGTTTTACAATGAAAAACTTTTTAAAGTTTTATTTAGAAAAACTTTATGAGAGGAGTAGGACGTTAAATTTAAAAATTTTTTTGACCAGTTGTAAAAGACATTTTAATATTCCGATATTTTTTTTAATGATAGTAAATTCTATAGCCGTAAATCAAAAGAAGTTAATTGAAAGAATTCCTGAATATGTGCAAGAGAAAAAGGTTGGAATAGAAACATTTAATATCTCAAGATGGATATTTAGTGAAGGTGTACAAATAAAAAGAGCAAGATTTTTAAAAGAAAATTGTTTGGAAATAAAATACGAATTTAAAGATAATCAAAAGAAAATAGATATTGATTTTATGCTTCCTGAAAATCATTTTGAAGGAGAAAGAATAGGATTTAAACTTTATGGAAATGGAAAAAAAGATAAAATAGAGGTATGGTGTAAATATAGAGATTCATTTATTCCTCTTTCAATGATTTCCCTGGGACAAGAAAAATGGCAAATAATAGAAATGCCTGCAAGTAGTCCAATACACCTTTTTTATAAAAGTGTAGATAGGATAAAATTTACAATTGTAAATAGAGAGGATAATCCTCATTCTGGTAAATTTTATATTTCACAGATGAAATTTATTAGTCCTGTTCTTATTCAAGGGCTAACAGTAAGAAAACCAGAAAAAAAACAGTTTTTATCTTTTATATTTGATACATGGGGTGCAGGTGGAAATGATGAAGAGATTGAAAAAAATGTAGAGACAATAAAAAATATAGGAATAAATCTTCATATAATCCCAGTTAGTTTTCCTTCTGATATACCTGAAAAAAACATAGAAAACAGAAAATGGCTGGAAGGAAAAATTAAATCATTTATGGATAAAGGGATTAAGATTGGCATAAGTTTTTATAATACACCACCTGATGAGTTTGCCAAAAAGCATCCCGAACTTTTAATGAAAAACGAAAATGGAGAAATTTATGATACAGGCGGTTTTTTTCTTTCTCCTTGGCATCCTGAAGTAGAAAAATTATGGGTGAATTATATAATTGATACTTTAAATTTTTTAAAAGAGAGAAATTTGCTGGAAAAGATCGAAGTAATAATGTTATGTCCAGGACATGAATCAGAAATTTCTTATGAATGGTCTCATATTTGGGCATTTGATGAAAATGCAATTGCAAGTTATAGAGATTACTTAAAAAAGAAATATAGAAACAATATAATTTTTCTTAATGAAGATATGGGCACTGATTATAAATCTTTTGCAGATATAAAACCACCGAAAAATTTTTATCCTGATAGAGAACACTGGGTTTTTGTTGATTTTTATAGATTAAGTATGCTTAAATGGTGTGTTAAACTTGCGGATGCTGTTAAAGAAGTTTTTACACCTTCTTACTGGCTTTGGTTACCCCATACTCATCCTGATTATCCAGGTCGTTTCTTTTCAGGAAGATATCCTATTTTTTATATAGAAAATTTGAAAAAACTTGATATTGTTGACTATGTCCACATACCTGCTCTGGACTGGCAATCTATTGATGATGTGAATCTTATAAAAAAAATGGGTGTTAAGGTAATAGGAGAAGTAGATGTTGTTCCAAGTCCAGCAAGGCTTGAATGGACATTTAATCAGAGTTTAAAATACGGTTTTGATGGTGTTTACATAGGCATAATTGAAAATATCTGCAGAGATGGAAAATTGACAGAAGCAGGAGAAATTTGTAGAAAACTAATAGATGTATTTAAAAGTAAAAAAGGAGGTGAAAAATGAGAAATATTTTAAAAGTTTTTTCTATTTTACTTTTTCTTTTCTCTGTAAATTTATTTTCGGAAGAAATAAAAA
Organism: bacterium; assembly: GCA_035371905.1. Taxonomy (NCBI): domain Bacteria; species bacterium. The sequence goes on from DAORXQ010000144.1 coordinate 2,207, forward strand.
TTTTTCAGGGGAAAGAAGGAAAAACAGATTGGGATATTGTTGTACTAAAAAATGCATTCTCTGGTTCAATTTCTATATGTAAGGATAAAGAATTTACACGAGAGGAAAATCCGTCTTTAAAATTAACTTACAAATTGAGTGATAAACCAGAATATAATGTTGTGGATTTTAGAAAGAAAAATAAAAATAAGGATTTTTCAAAAATGAAAAGTATATCAATCTGGATTTATGGTAATGGTGATAAAAAAGTATATCTCCAGCTGGGATTGAGATGCTCAGAAACAGGTTATTTTATTGTGGATGTTGGTTTTATGGACTGGACTGGTTGGAAAAAGTTTGAATTTCCAAAAGAAAAATTTGAATTTGTAGGTTCTTTTCCTGACTGGGAGAATATTGAATATATATTCATAAGAGCAAATGGTGATATAGCCGCAAGTAAAGGTGAAATAGTTAAGGAAATAGAGGGAAGTTTTTATATAGAAGAAGTTTCTATAATTCAATAAAACAAAAATGGATTTTTTTCATCAAAAAAATTAATTCGTAACTTTTCAATTTTTAAGTAATATGTTTTAAGTTCTCCTATCAGGATTTTTGTTTTTGCATTTCTATATAACCCCGTCCTCCGACCTTACATAATTGGAGGAAGTTCAAGGGCTGGATGTTTTTTCTCCTGTAAGAATGGTAAAATTTCCTCTTCTGTTATCCCTATTGTTTCATCTGCAATCCTATCAAGTAAATCAGGTATTCCAACTTCTTCTGCTCTTTTTATAAATCTCTCTTTAATCTCCTCCTTAAGCATTTTTGGCATCCATACAAGTCGTAATATTCCTCCTTCTGCCTGTAAAAACTTCTTCTGAGTTATATTAAATTTTGAATGTCCTAAAAATCCAGGAATTTGTCTACCACCTCCAACATTTCCAGCAAGAGTTGTAAATTTCATTCCACAGGGTGTTTCTCCTTTATATTCTCTATTAACTGTCATTATTCCATTACATAAAGGCAAAACAACTGCAATACATTCACAACACCCACAGGTAGTCATAGGGTCAACCATTAAACTATAAACACTTACTTTTTCTATTGCGCCTCTACTTGCTTTTTTTACAAATTCATTAACTCCATCCCATTGACCATATTTTTCTTCAA
>DAORXQ010000145.1 GCA_035371905.1 bacterium
TCTTATATTTCAAATAATTTAGGATAAGATTTTTCATCAAGAATAATAGAACAATATTTAAAAACATCCTCAACTTTTACTTCTTTTATACATTGATATTCCATTTTGCATTTTTTATAACTGCTACACGGAAAACAATCTATATTACTGTGAACAACATAACTTTTCTCTCCAACAGGTCCATATTTATAAGGATTACCTGGACCAAAAATAGTTACAATGTCTGTTCCTGAAGCACAGGCAAGATACATCAAATAAGAATCATTTGTAACAATCAAATCTGAAAGTTCAAAAATTACAAAATTTTCTTTTAAATCTGTTTTCCCTCCTAGGTCAAACACATTATCACTTCCTATTAAATCTTTAATCTCTTTTGTTAATTTCTCTTCCCCTTTTAAACCAATTATAATTATTTTTACCCCATATCTTTTAATTAATTCTTTCCCGAGAATTACATATTTTTCCTTATCCCATCTTTTAAATACTGCTTCTCCTCCGGGAATTAAGACTACTACTAAGTCAGAAGATTTAATTTTAAAAGAGCTAAAAATCTCTTTAACTTTTTCTCTGTAATAATTACTGACTGGAAAGAATATTTTTACTTCCCCTGGCCCAAACAATGGTTCTAAAAATTTCATAATTTTTTCACTTTGGTGAATGTAAAATTTATCACTTAAAATATCCTTCATAAAAAAGGTTAATTTATATTTACTTTTTAGAAAGAACAAAAAAAAGGGTGTTTTGAAATCTATTATTAAATCATATTTTTGACTTCTCAATTTTTTAATCAGTTTGTAATATCCCATTTTTTCCCAGAGAAAATATGATGAAAACCATGGATTATCCAGAACAAATTCAACTGCTTTATCTCCTACAATTATATCTATTTGTGAATTTCTATATGTATCTTTTATTTTTTTTATCGCAGGTGTGATAAGAAGATTTTCTCCAACTGAGTTAAAACCAATTATAAGAATTTTTTTAATACCATCATCTTTAATATTTCGCAATTTCATCACTTGATAAATAATTTAAATTATTTCATATTCTTACATTTACTCCTTTTTCTCTAAGATATTTTTTTATCTGGGGAATTGTTAAAATCCTGAAATGTAAAAGAGAGGCAATAAGAACAGCACTGGCTTTACCTTTAACAACTGCTTCATATAAATGTTCCAGTTTCCCAGCCCCTCCAGATGCAATAACTGGAATTTTTACATTTTCACTTACAATTCTTGTTAAATCAATATCATATCCATCCTGTGTACCATCTCTATCTATACTTGTTAATAATATTTCTCCTGCTCCAAAATCCTCAACCTTTTTCGCCCAATCTAAAACATCTATACCTGTTGGTTTTTTACCGCTCTCTATATACACTTCCCAGGTTTCTCTTTCTGTTTTTTTAGCATCTATAGCGACAACTATACACTGACTTCCAAATTTTTTTGCACCTTCTTTTATTAAATCTGGATTTTTTACAGCAGCAGTATTTATTGAAATTTTGTCTGCTCCATTTGATAATAAAATTTCTATATCATTTAAAGAAGAAATTCCTCCTCCCACAGTAAAGGGAATAAAAACAACATCTGCAACCTTTCTTACCACATCTATCATAGTTTTCCTTCCTTCTATTGTGGCACTTATATCAAGAAATACGAGTTCATCTGCACCTTCTTTACTATAAAATGAAGCATTTTCTACCGGATCCCCTGCAACTCTGATATCCTCAAAATGAATTCCTTTTACAACCTTACCATCCTTTACATCAAGACAAGGTATAATTCTTACTGTAACCATTTTCCCTCCAGAAAATTTTTTATAAATAAAAGTCCCATTTTCCCACTTTTTTCAGGATGGAATTGAACACCTACAATATTGTCTTTAATTATAACAGAAGGAAAATCAATGCCATACTTTGTTTTACCAACAATAATATCTTCCTGAGTTTTAATATAATAAGAGTGAGCAAAATAAAAAAAAGAATTATTTACTATTCCCTCAAAAATCTTATTATCCTTCAAAATTTCTACTTTATTCCATCCCATATGAGGAATTTTTATTTCTTCATTTTTAAATTTTACCACTTCTCCCTTTAAAATTCCAAAACCTTCCTTTTTTCCTTCTTCACTCACATTAAATAAAAGTTGTAGTCCTAAACAAATCCCAAGAAATGGAATACCTAATTCTAATCGGTATTTTAATTTTTCCAATATCCTTGTTTTCTCTAAATTTTCAATACCTGAATCAAAACTTCCGACACCCGGCAGAATCAAAAAGTCTACTCTATCAATAATTTCTGGATTTTCAACCAAAACAAATTTTTCACCTAAAAATTTAATAGCAGATGAAACACTGTAAATATTTCCTGCACCATACTTTATAACTCCCACCATTTTAATAAGATTTAATTTTAATTCTATAAAATGTTAATTTCAAAATACTCTAAAAGCAAGAAAGAAAAATTTAATTAATTAAATATATTCAATTGTACTCGGAGGTTTAGGTGTTATATCGTAAAGGACCTTTACAACTCCCGGAACTTCTTTTAAGATTCTATCTCTTATTTTAAACAACCTTTTCCATAAAATTTTTACAGGAGTTGCAGTTAATGCATCTTCTGATTTTACCGCCCTTATTGCTATTATATCTCCCAACAATCTTTTCCCCTCTACTATACCTGTAGCTTTATCTGAAAATAAAACAGGAAATGCCTGAAAAATATTTTTTTCTGTTAGTTCTTCCTCTACTATTTTTGTAGCAATTCTAATTTTTTCCACTCTATCTCTTGTTACTTCTCCAATAATTCTTGTAGCAAGACCGGGACCGGGAAATGGTTTTCTATCATACATTTTTTTAGGCAATCCAAGAGTTTTTGCAACCTGTCTTACTTGATGCTTGTATAATTCCTTTAATGGTTCAACAATTGTTAAACCATAATGAAGCGGATTCACTCCAATCTGAGATAAAACATTGTGCTGTGTCTTTATTCCCTTTTGAGTTTCTATGATATCAGCCGCTATTGTTCCCTGTATTAAAAAATCAACAGAATAACTTCTTACTGCCTGACTGAGTATCTTATAGAATGTATCTCTGAATGCTTTTCTCTTTTCTTCAGGGTCTATTTTTCCTTTTAATGCATCAAAAAATACATCTTCAACATTCCAGATTTCTAAATCTATTCCCTTCTTCGCAAAAAAATCTCTAACCTCCTCTGCTTCCTTATATCTCATTAATCCATCATCAATAAAAAAAACAACAAGATTG
>DAORXQ010000146.1 GCA_035371905.1 bacterium
TTGTTTTAAGTTATAATACGAATAAATTAGTAAGGACAGAAGATGAGAGAGCAAAGAAAATTATAGATGAAGGAAACCAGAGGGCACAAGAATTAATTAAAGAGACACAAAAGATGATAGAAGAAGGGAACAAAAGAACACAGGAGATGATAGAGAGGATGAATATAGCCCACAGAGAAATGCTTGAAAGGATGGATGCGAGAATGGAGAAGATGGATGATACATTGAGGTTTTTAGGCACATTAATAAAATCAGAAGGAGAAAAGACAAGAGAATTAATAAACAAAGTACTTGAGAAAATGCCAGGATGATTAAGAAAGGTTATGACCAAATTAGAGACAAACAGTTTATGATAGATGAAAGTGTAAATATGTTTTAAAATAAATGATTTTAAAATTATTGAAATGAATCTAATAGACAAATTAAAAGAAGTAAGGTGGCAACAAGTTTATTGTTTTAAATGTAAAAAAGAATTTTTGATAAGTAAAAAAACATTGTTTTTATTCTGTTTTTTAAGAATGTGGATAAAATGTCCTTATTGTAAAAGTTCTTTGTGGACACATCCTGCAGGAGATACTCCGTTTATTATATTATGGTCCATAATTATTACTTTTTTAATTATTATATTTCTCATCTTTTTAATTTATGACATCTATCATCACTCTGAAAAATCAAAAAATATCCAAAGTTCCACATTCCTATACTGTAAAAATAGAATTATTTATTGATGGCAAGTTAACTTTAAGAGGGTATTTTTTGGGATTAAAAAGTAAGTAGTTTATATTTAAATACGCGATTAGAATGTGAAATATGAAAAATTATAATTTTAAATCAAAATTAGAAGAAATAGCAATTGAAAAATTTGAAAAAAAACCTCTTTATGGATATGAGAAAATAAAAGTTCTTCAGGTTCCTAATTTCCCTTTACTTGGCAAAGTTGTTTCATTAAGATTTATTGAGTGGCTACAATTAAACCCAGAAGGAGTTATATCTCTTCCAACAGGAAAAACTCCTGAATATTTTATAAAATGGACAAAATTTTATTTAAAAAACTGGAAAGAACTGGAAGTAAAAAAAGAGTTAAATTCATGGGGAATTGATGTTAAAAATAAACCTGATTTGAAAAATTACTGGTTCGTTCAAATGGATGAATTTTATCCAATGGACCCAAAAAGAGAAAACAGTTTTAATTATTATATAAAAAAGTTTTATATTGAAGGTTTTGGATTTAATTCTGAAAAGACAATTCTTATGAATACATGGACTATCGGAGTGAAAGGAGAAAAAAATCTTTCTTATATTTTTCCTGATGGAAAAGTTGACCTTACTCTAAGATATAGAATGCCAAAAAATGAATTAGAAAAAAAACAACAGGAAGCAATTTATGAAATTGATAGATATGCGATGGAATATGAAAGGAAAATTGAGGAACTTGGTGGAATTGGATTTTTTCTTGGCGGAATAGGACCTGATGGACATATAGCATTCAATATAAGAGGGTCTGACCACAATTCTACAACAAGAGTTTTAAAAATTAATTATGAAACAGCGGCAGCTGCTGCAACTGACCTTGGAGGAATTGAAAATTCAAGAGATAAAGCAGTTATGACTATTGGACTTTTAACCATTACCAAAAATCCTACTACTACTGCAATTATTATGGCTGCTGGTGAAAGTAAGGCATCTGTTGTAAGAGATGCTATTGAAAATGAACCTGATATACTTTATCCTGCAACTTCACTTCAGAAATTGGTAGGTGCAAGATTTTATTTAACATCCGGAGCCGCATCTCTTTTGAAAGGAAGAAAAATTGAGAATCTTAAAAAATATAAATCTATTCCTTATTCTGAAAAGGAAAAAATACTTGTGGATATATCCTACAGATTGGATAAGAAGATTACAGATTTAACTATGAATGATATAAAAAATGATATCTATGGTTCTGTTCTGATAGAAAAAGGAGAAATAAGAAATTTAAAAAAAATAATTCTGGAAATAGAAAGTAATTTTAAAAAGAGAATACAGAGAGGAATTCAGGAAATTGAAAATACTACATTTTTACATACTGCACCACATCACGATGACATAATGCTTGGATACTTACCATATATACTTCATCTTGTAAGAAAACCAACAAACTATCATTTTTTTGCAACATTAACGAGTGGTTTTACATCAGTAACAAATAATTATCTGTTTGAACAACTTGAAAATCTTGAAAAATTTATAAAAAATGGAAAATTAAAGAGGTTGATTTCAGAGAAGAAATACTTTTCAAAGGATAATATTACTGGAAGGAATAGAGATATATACAGATACCTTGATGGAGTTGCTGCTCAAAATGAAGAAATAAGGAGAGAGGCAGAAGCAAGGAGAATGTACCGCAATATAGTTGAGATAATAAAAAATGATAAACCAGAAGAAGTTTTAGATAAAGTTTTGTTTCTTAAAAAAGAAATTTTAAAAGCATATCCAGGGAAAAAAGATATTCCTGATATTCAAAAGTTAAAAGGAATGATAAGGGAATGGGAAGAGGAACTTTTATGGGCACATCTTGGGTTCAGTTGTAATAATATTTTTCATTTACGACTTGGATTTTATACAGGAGAAATTTTCACACCTCAACCTGAATGGGAAAGAGATGTAAAACCATTTCTTGAGATTTTAAAAAGAATTAAGCCGGATGTTCTTACGGTTGCTTTTGACCCTGAAGGAACAGGACCTGATACTCACTACAAAGTTCTTCAAATAATTGCTCAATCTGTAAAAAAATATGTTTCAGAGGTAAATAAAAATATAAAAATATGGGGATACAGAAATATATGGGATAGATTTCATCCTTCTGAAGCAAATATTTATGTTCCTGTTTCAATGAATTCAATTGCTATTATGAAAAGTGCTTTTGATATATGTTTTGGTTCACAGAGAAGTGCTTCTTTCCCAAGTTATGAATATGATGGACCTTTTTCTGAACTCGCTGTAAAGATAATGGTACAACAGGGTGGATTTATTAAAGTAATTCTTGGAAGGGATTTTTTTGGTGGAAGTGAGTATGCAAGAATTAGAGCAAGCAGAGGAGTTGTTTTTATTAAAGAAATGGATGTTGATGAATTTCTGACCGAAAGCAGTAATTTGAAGAGTATTATGGAAGATTAAAATTCATTTCCAGTTTTTTATTGCCTCAAGACCGACTTTTAATGATTCATAACCAGCAATTCCATCTACA
>DAORXQ010000147.1 GCA_035371905.1 bacterium
AAATCTGGCTTTAGTTCTTTTTTTGCTTTTGGATTTAATTCACTCCAAAGTTTAAACATATTTAATTAACCTCCATAAAACTCCTTATTTAATTTTTTGTCGTTTTCACTCACTTTATATTCTTCATCATCAATTTCGCTGTAATTTATGTAAAGAAATTCTTATTAATCCTTTATTGTTATTTTATCACTTTTTAAAGATTTCTTTAAAAGGGGGAGATGTCTTTTTATACCTTTCATAATGCTTTCTGGAACTATTAAGGGTTACTTTTTAAAAGGGGGATGTAGTATGCCTTTTTCTGTTATAAATCCATCAATAAATTCACCCGGAGTTATATCAAAAGATGGATTATAAACAGGACAATTTTTTGGAGCAATATAAATTTTCTTTATTTTTCTTATTTCATCAGGGTCTCTTTCTTCAATTGGTATATCCTTACCTGTTTTTAAGGAAAAATCAAATGTAGAAAACGGGGCAGCAATATAAAATTTCACTTTATGATGTCTTGCTAAAACTGAAAGATTATATGTCCCAATTTTATTGGCAGTATCTCCATTTAAAGTTATTCTATCTGCACCAACAATTATTATGTCAATTTTCCCCTGTTTCATTAGAAAAGCAGACATATTATCACAAATTAAGGTATATGGGATTTTTAACTTTTCCAGTTCCCATGTAGTTAACCTCGCTCCTTGAAGTACAGGTCTTGTTTCATCAACATAAACATGAAATTTTTTACCTCTTTTTTTTGATACAAAAAGAGGAGAAAGGGCAGTTCCATATCCACTTGTTGCAAGTCCACCTGCATTACAATGTGTAAGAATGTTCATCCCATCATTTATAAAGGAAGAACCATAATTACCTATTTTATAACAACATTCAAGGTCTTCCTTATGTATCTTCTTTGCCTGGTTAACAATATCCTTTTTTATTTCATTAATTGTTTTATTTTTATTTAAAATTTTCTCTATTCTTTCAAGAGAATAAAATAAGTTATAAGCAGTTGGTCTTGATGTTTTTAGATATTCAATATCTTTTTTTATTTTTTTAATAAATTTTTCTTTTGTTTTTTCTCTACATTTTATAGCAGATAAAGCAATTCCAAATCCAGCAAAACACCCTATTGCAGGAGCACCCCTTATTTTTAGTTTTTTTATGCTTTCCCACACATCTTTTATATTTTTTATCTCAATTATTTCCTCTTTTAAAGGTAGTTTCCTCTGGTCAATTATATAAAGATGCTCTTCTTTCCATATAATTGGTTCAATAGGTGGTTTCATTTAATTTTCCTAAACATTAATAAGTCCCATTTTTGTTTTAGGCACAAAGGTCTGATATTGAAAAAATTCCCCTCTATCCCCTTTCAAATCCTTTTTATCTACCAAAGTTAATTTTGAAATCAGGAAATGAATTTTTTAAATTTAACAAGATATCTGGTTCAGGATTTATTCCATATCCATTTGCTTTTATTTTAACTTTTTTATTATCTTCTTTATATAATGTAAGAATAACAGAACAATTACCTTTATTGTTTTGTATAAATTCCTTTAATTCTTTAATTTTCTTATCTTCAACTGGCAGACATATCTGAATTTCAATTGTGCCTGTGAACTTTTCTTTTGCCTCTGCTAAGTCAATAACTTCGTTTGCAATAAATTTGATATCATCTTCTCTTTTTTGAACCTTCCCTTTTATAAATACAATATTATTAGTTCTTATAACTGATGAGTATTTTTTAAATGTTTCGGGATAAAAAATAACCTCTATTTTCCCATCAATTCCTTCAAGTTCACCAGATGCCATCCTTTCCCCTTTCTTTGTTATATTTCTCTTTAATTCTTGCAAAATTCCTGCAATTATAACTTCCCCATTATTAACTTTTGGAAGGTCAGAAATAGGAATAGATGAATATACTTTTAATAAAGGCAGATATTTTTCAACTGGATGGCCTGTTAGATAAACACCTAACATATCTTTTTCATAAGACAATCGCTTTGATTCAGACCATTCAGGCAAAGAAGAAATAAGTTTTTTATTCGTATAATTTATTGTCACAGGAGTAGAAAATATTTCAATTTCTCCTTTCTCCTGTGACTTTTGTACTCTTGTTCCATATTCAATCGCATCATCTATCATTGCAAAAAGATGAGACCTTGGTATTTCTAAATAATCAAAAGCCCCTGCTTTTATTAAACTTTCTATTACTTTTCTATTGACTACCCTTAAATTTACTCTTTCGCAGAAATCAAATAATGATTTAAAATCGCCTTCTTTTCTGCTTTCAATTATTGATTTAATAGCACCAGAACCAACATTTTTTACAGCAGAAAGTCCAAAAATTATATCATTACCAAAAATTTTAAACTCACCATCACTTTCACATATATCAGGTGGTAGAACCCATATATCATATCTCTCACATTCTTTTATATATTCCTCTATTTTATCACTGTTGCCAATTTCACTATTAAGTAAAGATGTAATGAATTCCAAAGGAAAATTACTTTTCAAATACGCTGTTTGATATGCAATAAAAGCATAGCAGGCACTATGAGACCTGTTAAAACCATAACCAGCAAATTTTGATATTTGAGCAAATATCTTCTCCGCTATTTCTTCTTTTACTCCATTTTTTTTTGCTCCTAAAATGAATTTTTCTCTAAATTTCTCCATTTCAGAAGATATCTTTTTACCCATTGCTTTTCTTAAATGGTCTGCTTCTCCCATTGTAAAATTTGCCAGTTTATTTGCTATTTGCATAACTTGTTCTTGATAAAGAATAACTCCATAAGTGGGCTTCAAAATTGTTTCAAGAAGTGGATGGTCATATTTTATTTTTGACGGGTCTTTTTTCCTTTCAATGTATTCCTTAACCATTCCACTTTTCATAGGTCCTGGTCTATATAAAGCAAGTACCGCAATAATATCTTCAAAATTTTCTACATTTATATCTCTTAATAAACTTTGCATACCTTTACTTTCAAGTTGAAATACTCCTGCTGTTTCACCATTGGATAGTAATTGATATGTTTTTTTATCATCAAGCGGAAAGTCATTTATTTCAATCCCTTTTCTTTTTTTAACTAATTTGATTGTATCCTCAATTACTGATAATGTTTTAAGTCCAAGTATGTCAACTTTTAAAAGCCCTATTTTCTCAATCCAATCCATTTCATACTGTGTTGCTACTTCACCTTTTGGTCCAATAAAAAGAGGAGAATAAT
>DAORXQ010000148.1 GCA_035371905.1 bacterium
TGCACTTGCTAAAATGAATGCAATATTACACAGAATAAAAAATATAAACTTAATCGGTGGGGATACACTTTTATTTCCAAAATTTAAAGAGAAAGATAGTATAAAAAAATTTGATTATGTTATTGCAAATCCTCCATGGAATCAAGATGGTTATGATGAAGACACATTAAAGAAAGGAGAATATTATAATGAAAGATTTCCATTTGGTTCTCCAACAAAACAATCTGCTGATTGGGCATGGATACAACATATGATTTTTTCAGGTAATAAAAATGGGAAAATTGCAATTGTTATTGATACAGGAGCGGTTTCAAGGGGAGGGAGGGAAAAAGAGATAAGAAAAAAAGTTGTAGAAAATGATTTAATTGAGGCAGTTATACTTTTACCAGAAAAACTTTTTTACAATACAGGAGCACCAGCAGTGATAATTGTAATAAATAGAAATAAACCAGAAGGTAAAAAAGGGAAGGTTTTATTGATAAATGCATCAAAAGAGTTTATTCCGGGGAAAGCACAGAATATACTTGGAAAGGAAAATATAGAAAAAATAGTAAATGTTTATAGGAGTTTTAAAGAGGTTGAAAAATTTAGCAAAATTATAAATAAAAAAGATATTGAAGATGCTGACTACAATTTATCTCCCTCAAGATTTATAAGTGTTTTTGATGAAGAAAATTATAGACCAATTGAAGAAATAAAAGAAGAACTAAAAAAACTTGAAGAAGAAAAAAGAAGTGTAGAAGAAAAAATATGGCAAATTTTATCAAAATTTTAAAATTAGTTGCACTTGACAAAAAATTTTTTGGAAAGTATTATATAATTAAAGTATTACTTCTTTGCCTTTGGTTTACCAAAGGCAAATTTATAACCTCCCCGGGCTTGCGAAAGCAATCCCGGGTTTTTTTATTTTATAATGGAGAGAGTATTTATTTTTATTGATGGAAGTAATTTTTATCATGGACTTAAAGAGGAAATTGGTATAAGAACCATTGACTTTTTAAAATTTGCTTTTAAACCCTGTGGAAAAAGAAAATTTGTTGGTGCAAACTATTATAACGTACCTTTAAAGAAAGAGTATGCTCCAGACAAGTATAAGGATCAACAAAAATTTTTCAATTACATTAGAAATTTACCTGGATACACTCTTAAACTTGGGCATCTTGAATTGAGAAATGTTGAATTAAAGAAAGGTACTGTAATTTTAGAAAATTCAAAAGCACATGTATATTTTGTGGGACCTATTGATAAGGTAAATGAAATTCTCAAAAAAGACGAATCAAAAACAATAACTCAAATTAAATATTTAGTAGAGAAAGGAGTTGATATATCTATAGCAACTGATATGCTTTCACTTGCATATGATGATTTTTACGATACAGGAATTTTAGTAAGTGGTGATGGCGATTTTGCTTATGTAATTAAGAAAATACAGCAATTGAAGAAAAAAATAGAAGTGGCATATTTCCCGCAGAGAAAATGTTGGCATCTAAGGCAGGTAAGCGATAAGTTTATTTCATTAGAAAAATCTTTTTTTGAAGATTTGGAAAGAAAGGAAACCCGAAAATGAAAAGAAACAAAATTTTAAATTTACTATACGACTATAATCGGATAGTATTGACATTTTCTATACGACTATGGTAGTATAGTAATATGGAAAATAAAATAAAAAAAGAATTTTTAAAGTATTTGAATGCCATAATATCACAACAGAGTTTAAAAATTAGGGGCAATATTGTTGATGAAAATGGTAATTTTTATCCAAAAAGAAGTGCTTTTCCTATTTTTAAAAAATATATCCAGGATTTTTTAAAATTCAATTCTGAACCAAGATGGATAATAATACATGGACTTCGTGGAGTAGGAAAAACAACATTATTATCGCAACTTTTCTATGAAGTATTATCAGATAAAGATGTTGAGAAACTTTATATTTCAGTTGATGAACCGATGAGAAGATTTGGTGCATCATTATGGGATATTGTTGAAGGATATGAAATATTAATTGGGAAAAGGTTAGAAGAATTAAATAAAAAATTATTTTTATTTTTTGATGAAGTTCAATATGATAAAAACTGGGATTCTGCTATCAAAACATTCTATGATAGGACAAAAAAAATTTTTATTTTATGCACTGGTTCTTCTGCCTTATTATTGAAAAAACAGATTGATGCAAATGTTTCAAGACGTGCATATTTTGAGGAATTATACCCGATGGATTTTAAAGAATATATAATGTTAAAATTCAAAAAATATCCAGAAAAAAATTTAAGTGAGAAAATTAAAGGTGCTATTTTTAATTCTAAAAAAAGCGAAGACGTTTTTAATAAGTTATCCTTATTAGAGAAAAAAGTAAAAGAATACTGGTTTGGAGTTGATATTTTTGAAATAGATAGATACTTGAAATATGGAACTCTTCCTTTTTCTCTAAAAATTAAAGAAGAGGGAGTGATTTTAAATCAACTGGAATTGATGTTACAGAGAATTATTTATACAGATATTCCTGAAATAACAAATTTTGATAGAGAAAGTTTAAACAAAATTTATTCTCTCATTTATCTTCTTTCTGAAAGTTTTGAAATAAGTTTAACAAAATTATCTACAATACTTGAAATTTCAAAAGATACCCTTTCTTTAATTTTTTCTTCTCTTGAAAATGCAAATTTAATCCAAAGAATTCCACCATATGGTTCACCTTATAAGCAGGTAAGGAAGCCATATAGATATCTTTTTACAAGTCCTGCTTTTCGTTTTTTTCTTCTGTCAGGTATGGAGAGTATAAGTAATTTTGAAAATTTCAAAGGGAAATTACTGGAAGATGTTGTAGGAATGTACTTTAAAAAAATTTTGAGAAAATATCCAAATTCCTCTTTAACTTATGATTGTGCAAAAGAAGGAGCAAATTTTATTGTTAAAATAAAGGATAAAAAAATTGTTATTGAGGTTGGTTATGGCAAAAAGCAAATTAAACAAGCACTGATGACTTTAAAAAGAATAACTGGCGATTATGGAATTGTGTTTTCGTTAGATGAAGAAATGAATTTTAAAGATAATATTGTAAAGATACCGATTAAATATTTTTTACTCATTTGAGGTGGAATTTTTATGAGGAGATTGGGGATTGAAAGAAAAATTTTACAAAATTTTAAAAAAGAAGGTAAAATTAAAATGAACTTCCCTGGAGGTTTTTACCTTCA
>DAORXQ010000149.1:0-1592 GCA_035371905.1 bacterium
AATTCATTCTTCCTATCCACATCATAAATCTCAAAATAAAGAAATAAAAAATGGTGAGGTAATAGTAATAGATATTGGATGTGATTTTTTGGGCTATAAAAGTGATTTAACAAGGACTTTTTTTTGTGGCAAAGTTGATAATGAGATAAAGAAAGTTTATAAAATTGTTGAAGAAACACAAAAAATATGCATTGAATATTTAAGGAATAAAAACTTAAAAGGATGTGATGTTTATAAAAAAGCAGTTGAAAATTTTAAAAAATATAATCTTGGAAAATTCTTTATTCATGGTCTTGGTCATGGAATTGGGATTGATGTTCATGAAAAGCCATATTTGAATAAAAAAAGTAAAGATAAAATTAGAAAAGGAAATGTTTTTACAATTGAACCTGGAGTTTATATTCAAGGAAAATTTGGAGTTCGTCTTGAAAAAATGGTTTTCAAATAAAATTTGTTTTATGAAAATTATTGTGGTATAATAAATAAAAATGGGGATAGAAAATGATAAGATTTAAAGAAGTCCTTGAAAAATTTCCTTCTGAATTGAGGGATGCGGTTATAGAATTTTATGATTTTTTAAGAGAAGAATATATTATAAAAAGAGAAGAGTTTGAAGAATTGAAAAAAATAGTAGGTCAACTTGTTATATCTCATGAAAAATTATTAGAAAGGGTGGAACAATTAACTATTGCACAGCAGAAAACAGAAGAGAGAGTGGATAAGTTAGGGGAAGCAGTTGAGAAATTAGCAGAAGCACAAAGGGAAACAGAGGAGGAATTGAAAAAATTGACAATAACAGTAAAAAATATGCAGAAAGAACTTGGTGGGATATCACATTCAGTTGGATTTGACCTTGAAAATCAGGCATATAAAGCATTACCAAAAATATTAAAAGAAAGATATGGGATAGAAATAAAAGAAAGATTATTGAGGAAATTTATTGAATATCCAGATGGTAGAGAAGAAGAGATAAATGTTTATGGTAAAGGAAAGATAGATGGGAGAGAAATTTTTATAATAGGAGAATCAAAAACATATTTGTCAAAGAAAGATATAGAAAGATTTAAAAAGAGATTAGAAAGGATAAAAAAAGTTTTCACAGAAGAAATATTTCCTATTTTTGTTGTTCATTCTGCTTCTCCAAAAATTACAAAATATGCTGAAAATTCTGGATTTTCTGTATTTTTCTCTTATGAATTTTAAAAGTACTTGACTAAATAAAAAATGTATGTAAAAATAATATCAGGTGAAATAAAAAAAACTTGACAAAATAAAAAATGTATGTAAAAATAAATTCAAACAGAAAGGAGAAAAATGAAAAATATAAGTAAAATCGGGATTTCCGCAATAGTAATAACTTTCCTTCTCACATCACTCGCCTACACAAAGGACCTAAAAATAGGAGTAGTAGATGTAGAAAAAATTTATAATGAATATGAGAAAGCAAAAGCAGCAAGAGAAGAGATACAGGGAAAAAGAACAGAGAAACAAATTGAATTATCAAAAAAACAAACAGAATTAAAACAAATTGTTGATGAGTATAATGCAAAGAAAGGTAAAATGAAAGAAGATGAAATGAAACAATATGAGAA
>DAORXQ010000149.1:1602-2112 GCA_035371905.1 bacterium
AATGACTTAACAACAGAAATAAATACATTTGTTAGATTAACAAACCAGCAACTTCTTGAAGAAAATAGAAGAAAGACACAAACATTATTGACAGATATTGCAAAAGTTATTCAGGACTATGCAACTAAAAATGGATATGATTTAATTGTTGACAAAAAGTCCTTACCTTACTTTTCAAATACATTTGATATCTCAGATGAAATAATTAAAATATTAAATCAGAAAATAAAATAGGTAAAAAATAATGAACCTTTTAAATTTTGAAAAATTTAAATTTTGAAAAATAGGAGGAAAAATGAGATTAAAAAGTACAATAGTATTTTTTTGTGTATTTATTCCATTTTTGTTTTCTGACCCAATCCCAAGCATACCAACAGTAGAAAAAGAAATTCAACCTCCACAAATAAAAGGCATAGTAAGTCCGCAGATAGAAGTGAAAAATGGTCAGAAACTTATTGTGAAAAAATTTAATATATCCGGGAATACAAAAGTAACACTTACAGAGATAGA
>DAORXQ010000149.1:2122-3171 GCA_035371905.1 bacterium
AAATTACAAGTGATTATGTAGGAAAAGAAATTTCAATTGTCGATTTAAAGCAAGTTGCAGACAAAATAACAGAAATTTACTGGAATAAGGGCTATGTTACTTCTTTTGCATACATTCCTGCTCAGAAAGTTGTTGATGGAGTTGTTGAGATAAGGATAATTGAAGGTAAGGTTGGTAAGATAAAGGTAGAAGGTAATAAATATTATACAGATAAATTTATAGAGAACCATTTTAACAATGTAAAAAAAGAAGATGTTTTGAATAATAAATCACTTGAAAGGTCATTACTTATTTTAAACGATTATCCCAAACTAAATGCATATGCAAATCTAACAAAAGGAGAAGGTGAAGGGATGACCGATATAGTAGTTGATGTTGAAGAAAAGTATTATCCATTTAATCTCAATGTTTTCTTAAATAATTACGGCTCAAGATATACAGGCAGGACTCGTTTTGGTTTTAATTTTGACCTTGGGAATTTAACCAGAAATGGAGACATTTTATCTTTAACAGGAGTAGGAAATGTTTTAGACCTTGACTCAATGAATTATTATAAAATCGGATATATTCTCCCACTGGCAGGAACAGGTGCAAAACTTGGATTGAACTGGTCAAATATGAGATATGAAATAGATGAAGAAATTAACCCTCTTGGAGTTGAAGGAAAAGCAAATATTCTTTCATTGAACTTTTCTTATCCTATTGTAAGAAGCAGATTTAAAAACCTTGAATTTTTTACTTCATTAAACTGGAAAGAAATGGAGAATTATTTATTTGAAAGAACATATACTACCTCTTATGATAAATATTCAACTTTAGAAATTGGAGTAAACAGAGACATTCTTTTCTCAAAATCTCATCTTTACTGGACAGCAAAAGCAACTTTTGGACTTGGCGATTTGTTTGGAGGAATGGAGGATGAAGAATATACAAATTCAAGCAGACCTGGACTTGCAGATGGAACATGGACGAAACTTAATCTTGATGTAGTTGATATTTTCCAGATGGGCAAAGTACAATTGATGACAAGATTTGGAGGTCAGTATTCC
>DAORXQ010000150.1 GCA_035371905.1 bacterium
TTAGATGGTTTCTTTCTATTCCTCTTTCCTTTTCCCAATATTCCAATAAAGAAATAATTTCTTTTCTCATGTTTTCCACCTCTAGTTTAATTTTATTTGATTTGATTTGATATGTCAAGTAATGTTAAACTAAAACATATGAAAAATAAATCAATTTTACTTATTTTACTTTTTGGAATAATAAGTTTATTTGGAGATATCGTTTATGAAGGAGTTAGAAGTATAAGTGGACCATTTCTTGCTTCTATTGGTGCTTCTGCCGTTATTATAGGATTTTTTTCAGGTTTAGGTGAGTTTTTAACATATTTTTTAAGATTTTTTTCTGGTTATATTTCTGACAAAAAAAGGATATACTGGCCATTTACAATAATAGGATACTCTTTAATATGCTGTTTACCTCTACTTGCTTTTACTAAAATCTGGCAAATTGCAGTTATATTACTTTTATTGGAAAGAATAGGAAAAGCAATAAGAACTCCTTCAAGAGATACTTTAATTTCTTTTGCCGGAAAGGATATTGGGTATGGAAAAAGTTTTGGAATTCACGAAGTTTTAGACCAGATTGGCGCAATTTTAGGACCTCTAATTTTTTTCTTTTCCCTTTCAAGATTTAAAAGTTATTCAGTTGGTTTTAAATTCATGTGGGTGCCATCTTTTTTTCTAATCCTAACACTTATTTTTGCAAGGAAAAATTATAATATTATTGTTGAAAAAGAAGAAAAAATTAACTTTTTACAAAAAAATAATCTAAATCAGAATTTTACTTTTTATCTTCTTTTTGTATTTTTTTCTTTATCAGGTCTTATAACTTTTCCGATTATATCATATCATCTGAGTACTAAAAAAATTGTAATTTTTTCCGGTATCCCGGTTTTTTATATTATTGCAATGAGTGTTGATGGAATAGTTGCTTTATTTATTGGTAATTTATATGATAAAATTAAACTTAAAACATTGCTTTTAATTCCTTTTCTAACTATAGTTTTATCTTTTTCTGTGCTTTCTACAAATATCTTTTTTTCTTTAATAGGTATAATAATTTTTGGTGTAATTATAGGATGTCATGAAACAATTTTAAGAGCATCAATAGCAGATATGATTCCTTCTTTTCAAAGGGGTTTTGCTTATGGTATTTTTAATACCATTTATGGAATTGCTCTTTTTATCGGAAGTTGGATAATCGGTTTTTTGTATGGAAAGAATTTTAAACTCATATGGGTTTATGTAATTATAATGGAAATTATTTCTTTTGTTTTTCTGTTTTATCAGATAAAAATAAAAAATGTTGTGGAAAAAGCACGGTAAATTTGAATTGGGAAAAAATAAAGTTGAGATAAGAAGTATAAAATTAAAAGACGAAATAGGTAAGATAAGAAGATTAAGGATTTGTTCAGTATGGAGTAATTTTTCAAAATTTACTAAAATTCCTGGGGAAGGTTGTTTATGTAAAGATGAAAAGGGTTACATTGGTGTGCTTTTAACTGGAAAAAATGGTGCTTATATAAAAGTCGGTAAAAAATTTTTAATATCACAGAATTTAATTGTTCCATTTAATTCAATAAGTAAGACATCTTTAAAAAAACTTTTAAAAGGTTATAATATTGATTTTTTTGAAAATGGGGATGCAATTTATGGATTAGAAAAATGAAGAAAAAACAGATTATTACACCCGATGAAATAATAAATAAAATGAGGGATTTTTGCTTTGAAAAGAAAATAAGCATTTTTCTTGTTGGAGGATATTTAAGAGATAAATTTTTAAAAAAGAAAAGCAAAGATATTGATTTTGTGATGGAAGAAGATGCATTAAAAATTGCAGAAGAGTTTTCAAAAAGATTCAATTTACCCGCACCAGTTTTTTATGGAAGGTTTGGAACAGCAATGATTGAAATAGAAAATATTAAACTTGAATTTGCAACAGCAAGGAAAGAAAGTTATTTTGAAAATTCAAGAAAACCAGTTGTTGAGAAATGTTCCATTTTTGAAGACCTTGCAAGAAGAGATTTTACTATAAATGCTATAGCACAAAATTTAATTACTGGAGAAATTCTTGACCCTTTTGAGGGAAGAAAAGATTTAAAAAATAAAATTATAAGAACCCCAGTAGAACCAGATAAAACATTTTTTGACGACCCTTTAAGAATTTTAAGAGGGATAAGATTCGCTACAAAATTTAAATTTAAAATTGATGAAAAAACATTAGAAGGGATGAAAAAAAACAAAGATAGGATAAAAATCGTCAGTGAGGAGAGAATTGCTGATGAGATAATGAAAATTCTTGAAAGTTCTACTCCTTCTATTGGATTTAAATTAATGGATGAAATTGGACTTCTTGAAACTATTCTTCCAGAAGTAGCAAATTTAAAAGAAAAAAGGACTGACCATCCATGTAAAGAACTTTTTCCCCACACTTTAAAAACTCTTGACAATATTTCTAAATACACAAAAAATGTATATTTGCGACTTGCTGCTTTGCTTCACGATATTGGAAAACCCTATACATTGGCGGTTGAAGATGGAAAAGTTAGTTTTCACAGGCATGAATTTGTAGGAGAAAAAATGGCTTATAATGTTTGTAGAAGGTTAAAAATTGGTGAACCAGAAATAAGATTTATTGGAAGGTTAATAAAATTTCATTTAAGACCTCATTTACTTGCAAAAGAAAATCCATCTGACAGTGCTTTAAGAAGATTTATAAAAGAAATTGGAAAGGATATCAAACCTCTTTTTATTCTTGCAAAAAGTGATTTAACAAGTAGAAATCCTTTGAAAATACAGGAAGCACTGGAACGTCTTGAACGATTGGAAACAAGAATTAAAGAAATTAATAAGAAGGATAAACTTTCTTCTTTTAAACTTGCTATAAATGGTTTTGATATAATGGAAATTTTAAAAATTACACCGGGCAAAAAAGTCGGAATAATTAAAGAATATCTTGAAAATCTTGTAATAGAGGGACAGTTGCCAAATAAAAAAAGAATTTTGCGCAGGTATTTAATTGAAAACGTAGAAAAACTTTTGAATTTAAACGAATAAAATGAGGATAGGTATTGATATTTCATCTATATTATCAAAGAGGAAGACAGGGAT
>DAORXQ010000151.1 GCA_035371905.1 bacterium
GAAAAGATTATATTTTTAGGTGCATCAATCTGGTTTTTCCTTGAATTAATAATGGCAAATCTTTTAACAGGATTCCCATGGCTTGTTTTCGGTTTAACTCAATATAAAAATCTCTACATTTCACAGGTTGCAAAATTTACTGGGATTTTCGGTATATCTTTTATTTTAGTTGCTTCAAATCTATTTATTTACAGTATAATAAAGAGAGAATTTTTATCACAACAACTTTTTTTTATTTTTTTTATTATCTTCTGTTTTTTAATTACAAAATTGCCTCAAAAAAAAGAAATTAAAGGAAGATTAAAGATTTCTTTAGTTCAGCCAAATTTTGCTATTTACGAAAACACATTGGAAGAATGTAAAGAAAAGATTATATTTTATATTGAAAAAAAAGTGAGGCATGATAAACCGAATATTATTATTTTCCCTGAGGGTTCTTTCCAGGGAGATATTTTTGAAGAAAAAGGATTTATTAATAAACTTAAAGATTTATCCAGAAAAAATAATTTTGGAATTTTAATAGGTACTTTTACGAAAAAAGATGATTATTTTTACAATT
The DNA here is from genome assembly GCA_035371905.1 of bacterium. NCBI lineage: Bacteria > bacterium. The sequence continues at coordinate 560 of DAORXQ010000151.1, forward strand.
CAAGTGTTTTTATAAATTCTGAAAGAATTGAAGTTTATAATAAAATTCATCTTGTTCCTTATGGTGAATTTATACTTGGCGAAAAATTCAATTTTGTAAAAAATATATTTTTAAAAATTGCTGGTTATTATCCAAAATTAAAAAGAGGGAATGAATTTAAAGTGTTTACCTTTAGAGAAATAAAATTTTCAACACCGATTTGTTATGAAAATATTTTTCCTGAAATAAGTGAAAATTTTTTAAAGAATGGAAGTGATTTTTTTATTGTAATTACAAATGATTCATGGTTTGGAAATTCTTCTGGGCCTTATCAACACTTCTATCATAATGTTTTCAGGGCAATTGAAACGGGAAGATATTTTTTACAGGCAGGATTGACAGGAATGACAGGTATAATAGGTCCGGAAGGAAAAATAGAAAAAATACTTGAGAAAAATAATAATTATTTATTTTTTGAAGATGTGTTAACATGGTCATTACCGGTAGTTATTTATGAAACTTTCTATTCAAAATACGGCATTTATCCTTTTTTATTATTCTGTTTAATTTTAACAGGGCTTTTAATATGCAGGAATTAGAAAAAATAATTGGATATAGATTTAGAAATAAAAAATATCTTGAAGAAGCACTGACTCATCCTTCATACTCACCTGATTCATCATATGAACGACTTGAATTTCTTGGTGACCTGATTCTGGATACAGTTGTAGGAATTTATTTATACAAAAAGTATAAGGATAAAAATGAAGAATTTTTAACAAATTTAAAATCATCTTATGTTAACAACAATTATTTAAAAAAAATATGTGATGAAATTCAGATAATGAAATTTGCAAGACATAAAAACTGTAATATTAAGAGAACAGACAGATTTCTTGAAGCATTAATAGGTGCATTATATCTTGATGGTGGATGGATAGCAGTTAAAAAATTTATAAAAAATTTTATTTTAAATAGAGAACTTGAACCATTGAAAGATTATAAGAATTTACTTTTAAATTATGCAAGAAAAACAAAACAAGTATCTCCTGAATATAAAATTATTTCTGAAAAGGGTTTTCCACACAAAAAGGAGTTTGTTGTAAAAGTAAAAATTAAAGGGATTAGAAAAATAGGGAAGGGTAAAGGGGAAAGCATAAAAGAAGCAGAATTACTTGCTGCAAAAGAACTTTATGAAAAACTTATGAATTTAAAAAAATAAAAAGCAGTAAAAATTGAGAATAATTAATTTTAAAATATATTTACAAAAAAGAAAAAAATTTGACAAATTTAAAATTTATGTTTTAATTAAAAATGATGGGTAATAAATTTGAAATGAAAAGAATTAATACATTAGAGTTAATAAAAAAAATTTTAATTCTTTCTTTTTTCTTAAACATTTCATACCTTTTTTCTTCTGATATAGATGCAAAGAAATATATAAATTATGACCTTCCTGATTGTGGACTTCAAAAAGCGATTGATGATTGTTTTCTATCAGGAGGTGGGACTGTTAAAATTCCTGAAGGAGTTTTCAAATTGAGAAGAGGACTTTTGTTAAAAAACAAAGTAAATATTGAGGGAAGTGGAATTGACAAAACAGTTTTAATATATGGAAAAGAGATTTTGAAAATAAATGTTACGAAAGAAAATGAAGGGAACAAGATATTTCTTGAATATATACCTGAGAAGATGGAAATTGGAAGTGCAGTTGTTTTATGTAGAATATTTCCTCCTTCATGGTATGGAGAACCAAAACCAGGGTATGTAAAAGAAATAAATAAAGAAGAGAAATATATAATTGTTGAAGCACCTTATGGGATGTTTCAATTAAAACCTCCAAATGGATGTATAATTTTTGGTGATTCTGCTTATCCTGATAAAGATGTTAAAAAAGGAGATATTGAAATTTATCTTAAAAGTACATCAATTTTTAAGGAAGGAGAAGAGATTGCAATAGGTGAACCGCCAAATGAATCTCTTCTTGCCCATGCATTTATCAAAGAAATAAAAGAAAATAAAATTATTCTTGAATCACCTGTTTCAATTGATTTTAAAGCAAATCCATCCTCTGAAGAACTCGGAAATAAAAAGATAAATGTTTTAATATGGGCAGTTTTTCCATTAATCCATGGAGCAAATGTTGAAGATATAAAAATAAGTAATTTAACAATTAGAGGAAATGCAAAAGGAAATGCCTATACAACACAAGGAAGATATACAGTTGCTGGAATTCATATTTACAATGGGAAAAATATAGTAATTGAGAAAATAAAAGTAACTGAATGGCCAACTGATGGAATAAGTTTACAGACAGGAGAAAATTGTATAGTCAGGGATTGTGAAGTTATAGGATGTCTTGGTAATGGAATCCATCCTGGAACAGGGCTTAAAAATACACTTATAGAAAATAATAAAATTTTTGAAAACGGTCAGGGTATTTATTTCTGCTGGCATAATTTTGGGCATAAGATTAAAAACAATATTATTGGAAGGAATAAATCACATGGAATAGGTGGACT
>DAORXQ010000152.1 GCA_035371905.1 bacterium
AATTCATCTTTTTTCCAGATATACACATCTACTTTGTCCTGCCACGGAACTATGGGAAAATATCTCACATTTTCACAAAAAGAAATTCCTATTTGCACATATTTATAAAGTTCAGGCATAATTTTTTCATAATTTTTAATCTGTTCATATCCGGTTAGCCAATCAGTTTTTAAATCAATAGGACTTTTACATTCAATTTCAACTATAGGAATTCCATTTATATAAAGGACAATATCAGGAATAATCAAATCAGAACCCTTAAAACGAACCTGTCTTGAAAAGATAAATTCATTATTTTCTGGTCTCTCATAATCAATTAAATCAATAATCTTAACGACTCTTTCTTTTTCAAACTTTATTCCAATCCCATATTTGAGATAATGAAGAAAACTTTTAATTCCTTCCTGATGATTTGAAAGGAGTTTAATTTCATCAATTACTTTTTTAATTTCCTCTTCTCCAATACCTTTATCTTTATTAATTTTTATGATCGCCTCTTTTAAATTTTCAACTAATAACGGTTCTTTTATACTTTCCCTTTTTAAATTTTCATAACTAACAAACTTCCAGCCAATTTCTTTTAATCTTTCACTTACATAATCTTCAACCAGTTTCTTTTCATATTTTTCCATCTTTCACTCCTTCTTCCTTCTTTACAATTCAATCTTTTCAACATCTATCTCTCCATTCATTATTTTATTCAAAAGAGATTTAAACAATTCCTCGTATAATTCCTTTTTCTTTTTCTCAATCTCAATCTTTTCATCTATTACGCTCAATATTTCTGCTATTTCTTTTTGTTCAGACAAGGAAGGTAGGGGTATTTTCACTTTGTATATATGATTGTCAGTTATTGCTGGATAACCGGAACCATGTTGATTTGTAGATACATTTTGAACAAATTTATCTAATGTTAAAAAATAAAATATAAAACCACTTAAAAGTTTTTCTTTAATAGGTCTAATTACACAAAAAGCAGTAGAACAATAAGCATTATTATAATTTTCAGGAACCAAAGCAATTCTTTTCAAATAAGGTCTAACTGTTGCAAAAATAACATCACCGAATTTAATAATTTTTCTTGCACGAGTTGGTGCTTCTTTTCCTAAATACTCCTTATGCTCTACTATTTTAAAATATTCATTATCTAAACTGGAAACATCTATATATACTATTTTTTTCAATGGTTCATTCGCAGGATTTTTTTGCTCAATTTTCTCACACACCTCTCCCAATCTCACTACTTTCCAATCTTCGGGTATTTCTCCTATTTCTGTTTTCTTTGATTTTCTGTTCTTTCTGAATGAGGGAGCTCCATATTTGAAAAGGTCTGCCATAAGTGATTTTTTAATTTCCTTTGTCTTTTCAATTATTTTTTCCTGAATTTCTATCCCCTTCTGAACAGTATCAAGTATTTTAACTATTTTTTTCTGAACTGAAATAGGCGGAATAGGAATATTTATAAAATTTAAAGATTTTCCAGCATGTTTTATCGTCACTCCTATCGTATGTTCATTAATAATTTTTTGAACTTCATCCGTCTGTAAATAATAATAAACAAATTCCTTCATTAATTTAGTACTATCTTTTACAATAACTTTTCTAATACCTGAAGAATAGGCACCTTCTAATCCTCTTATTACAATTCCTGGACTTCCATCAAGTGCAATTAAAATATCATCTTTTTTACATATTTTCACATTTTCAGATGTTGTGTAAATCTGTTCTTGAATTTTAGCACCAATATTCCCTACCCTTATAAAAGGAATACCCATCCCATCTCTATTATACGACTCACTCCCGGGTTCAGTCCCTTTTTCAAATTCACAAACTTCAAGTATTGGCAAAAAATTCCAATTCATAATCATTTTTACTCAATCATCAAAATTTAAATTTTCTTTTAACTTTTCAAATATATTTTTTAGCAAAATTAATACTTCTTCTGCATTTTCTTTAATTTCACTTGATTTAGTATATTTACCTGCACCAAATTTAATTTCAACAATTTTATTTTCATATTTCTTTATTTCATTTTGATTTGAAATTTCATAAGCCGGAATAGAATGAATAATTCTATTCCGGAACTCTTTTGCATTTTTGTATTCCCTTTTATTTTTTATATTTTCCAAAAACTTAAATAACTCAAGATTTTCCTTTTTTAAATTCTTTATTACTTTTCTTCTAAAACCTTTTGTCTCCTTCTTAATACCCATTTCATAATAATTGTTGAGTAAATCACAAATAATATCTATTATTGAAAAGAATTTGATATAAAAAACCTCTGCCCAGAAATTAAAAAAATAATGAATATAAAAATGCTTCTCTTCAAAATCAGGGAAATACTGAATAGACGAACCATTTTTCCCAGGCGAAATACACCATTTATCATCAGGAATTCCCAGGTTGTAATAATATGTTAAGAAAATATAAGATATTCTTAAAGTACCCATTTTGTTCATCAGTGCCTTAACTAATTCATTTATTTTTCCCTTCTTGTATACTTTTTCAATATCATCATCCAGTAAAACCTGATACTTTTCATAAGGGATTTTCCAGAATAATTTTTTAAATTTTTGTGAAGAATTTTTAGAAATTTTATTCCATTCTTCCTCATCAATTTTATAATATTCAAAAAATAGATTTTTCATAAAAGAACCCCCTTTTTACCACTTTTCTGGTTTACATATTACTTCTCCTGTTTTTAGTTTATAAGGGTTTGGTAATAAATGATTAATATATTTTCTGGGTGGAATTGAGTAATAAAAATCTGAAACCAATTTTAATTCTTCACTGCTATTTTTATATGGAATAACAACGCCTATTTTTATATCATCAAAAGTTTCTTTTGTAGTTCTGATAGCAGGGACTAAATCAGTATCTCCTGATATTATTACTAAAATTTCCGAAATCTTCTTATAAAAAATCTCAAAAATTTTTGTTGCAATTTTAACATCTGTTTGTTTTTCTATAGGTTTATAATATTTCAGTCCACAATTTGGACATTTTATCACTCGTTTTTTAAATTTACTTATTTCAACTTCAAGGCCTAA
>DAORXQ010000153.1 GCA_035371905.1 bacterium
ATTGCTGCAGTTCCATTATTGTGACATAAAGCATATTTCATTCCATAAAGTTCAGCATATTGCTTTTCAAATTCTTTTGTTAATTCGGTTTTTGACATTGCTCCTTTCTTCAAAACATCAAGGACTTTCTCTTCCATCTCTTTTGTTATAATTGGCCATTTACAAAATTTACTATAATCTGAGTTTATTGCTTTTTCTCCACCAAAAATTGCAAGTTTCATTTATCCCTCCAGTTTTAAAAGTTTTATAGCATTTTCTCTTGCTATTTTATTGAAAACAGTTTCGTTTATTTTCTTCTCTTCTTTTAACTTTAAAAGTAAATCAACGAGGGGAGTAGGTGTTTCAGGTGCACATATATCTGTTCCAAATAGTAATCTATCCTGAAATTCATTCAGAAAATCAACTGCATAGTTTAAATCTCTTGCAAGTGCATTATAACCACTACCTGCAGAAAGGTCTCCATATAAATTTTTATATTTTCTCATAAGTTTTGGCACAACCCCTTCTTTTTTTACAGGATAATCCGGATAGCCGTACCTATCATATGGTTTTTCAAGTTCAGCAATTTCAGCCCAGAATGGCTGGGAATGTCCAATAAAAATCAAATCCGGAAATCTGTTTAAACAGTATTCAAGGCCGGGGAGTCCAGGTTCATCATATATTCCATAGAAATTTCCAAGTTGTGGAGATATGTGGAATGTTAAAGAAAAACCAACCTTTTCTACACATTTAAAAAAATTTAAAAATAATGGATTGGTAAAAGGTAAGTTTGCAGTAACTTCACCTATTCCTTTACATCCGAGTTCTTTATAAATATAAAGAAGTTCATCTATTGGAGATAAAGGTGAATTCTCTACTGCTCTCGGGTCAACATTACAGAAAGGTATAAATCTATCAGGATACATTTTATAAATTTCAAGCATTTCATGGGTTGAACCTGGCTGTATAGAGCATTCAGGACTAACTCCTGGAAGTAGAACTCCTTTTTCTATTCCAAGTTTTTCATATCTTTCAATTAAGTTTTCTGGTGATATATAATAATATTTACCTTTCCACATAATCGGGTTTTTCCTTGAATGAACATGAATATCTATAAACATTTTTATTTTCCTATTTTTATTTTTGTTTCCGGTTTATTTATCAATTTTGAACCTGAATCTATATCTATATATAAAGAAACATCCTTATGTAATCTTAAAAAGGAAGCAGGAACTTTATTTGATATTTCACCTTCAAGAGTCAATTTTACAGCATCACCTTTCTGTTTACCAGGAACCATACAGAAGATTTTATCTGCAAGCAAAATTGCAGAAACTGTCATTGTTAAAGCATTCCTTGGGACTTCGTCTAAACTCTTATACCTTGCTTCTGGATTTGGATGAGTTTTATAATCCTCATACTGCTGCTTCACAGAAATATCATCAATTCTTATTTTTGTTATTATCTCTTTATTCCACAGGTCAGTTCCTGGTTCATTAAAAGCAATATGTCCATTAACTCCTATTCCAATAAATGCAAGATAAATACTTTCATTTCTCTTGATTTCCTGGTATTTTTCTATAAATAAATCTGTATAATTTTTTATTATTTCATCCTCTGTTTTGCCTGCCTCCTTCATATAAAAAACATTTTTTTCAGGAATTTCTACTTTTTCAAAAATATGGATTCTTAAATACTCCTTGAAAGTATTGGGATGATTTTCTGGAAGGTCTATATATTCATCAAGATGAAATGCATATATGTTTTCCCACTTTATATTTTTGTTTTTTGATAGATTTTCAAGAAATGTATCCTGAGAAGGAGCAGCAGCAAAAACACACAAACATTTTCTGTTCAATTTATTTGTATAATTTTCAAGAATTTCTCCTGCATCTTCTGCTGATTTTTTCCCAATTTCTTCATTGCTTTTCAGAATAAAAACTTTAAAATTTCTTATGTCCATCTTTACTCCTTTTTAAATATTTAACAATTTTTTTGCATTTTCGTAAAAAATCTTTTTCTTCTTTTCTTCTGTTATGTTTAAATTTTTCAAATAGTCAATAATTGGAAGTTCCTGTTCAGGATATAAATAATCAGTTGCAAATAAAAGTTTATTATAAAATTTATTTAAAAATTCAATACCGTATTCTATATCCCTTGTTAATGCATTGTAACCACTTCCAGCAGAAAGGTCAGCATACATATTTGGATAATTGTGTAGTAAATACTGAACTTTACCTTCTTTTTTTATTTTTCCTTTTGGATATGAATTTCTTTCTTCTGCTGTTACATCTCCTGAAATTTCTGCCCACCATCCAGGTCCATGAGCAACAAAAATTGTATCCGGGAATTCATTTAAAACTTCTTCTATATAAGGTAATCCTATTTCATCTGTAAGCCCGATAGTTGAATTTCCTGGAACTCCACCAAGATGAAAGACAATTGAAAGTTTTAAATCTCCACATGCTCTATAAATATTTTTCATCCTTTTATCATTGAATTGTAAATTTGCAAGGACTTCTCCGAAACCCTTTGCTCCTTTTTTTACATATTCTTCAATTATTTTCTCTATTCTCTCTTCTTTTTCATTGTTTTTACCTCTTCTCGGGTCAACATTACAGAAAGGAATTAATTTTTCTCTATATTTTTTACATATCTTTAAAACATAATCAGTTGTTAAATAAAAATGTGTTTCTTCCGGATTTTCAATCGGTAAAATAATACTTTTTTCTATTCCATATTTATTCATTGTTTCAATAAGTTTTTTTGGTGTTAATGGATTTCTTCCATAAAATATCTTTCCTATATGAACATGATAATCAATCATTTTATTTCCTCCTTTTACTTTTTGAAAATTATATAACATACCGGATTTTATGTAAAAATTCACCTTAAAATTTTATTAATAGTTTGACTAATGAAAATAATCCTGTTGCCTCATATAAGAATCTAAGTAAAATTTATATACGATGCCTCACAT
>DAORXQ010000154.1 GCA_035371905.1 bacterium
AGGGATGCAAAAAGAAAAAAAACTTTCAAGATTTTTAATTGACAGGAAAATTCCAGTTTACAAAAGGGATAAAATTTTAATTTTTCAATCAAAAAATGAAATAATGTGGGTCTGTGGAGTTGAAATATCTGAAAAGTTCAAAATTACAGAAGAAACAAAAAAAATATTGAAAATAAAAGTAAATGTATAAAATTTTGCTGTAACTTTTTAAACTTACGGATGTATTCTTTCTCTTTACTCCCACTCTATCGTGGCAGGTGGTTTAGAAGTTATATCATAAACAACTCTATTAACTCCTTTTCCTTCATTAACAATTCTTGTTGAAATTCTATCAAGGACTCTGAAAGGGATTTTTGCCCAATCAGCAGTCATACCATCAGTGCTTTTTACAACTCTTATTGCAATTACATTTTCATAAGTTCTTTTATCTCCCATAACTCCAACTGTTTTTATTGGTAGTAAAACGGCAAATGCCTGCCAGATAGAGTTATAAAGAGATGCTTTTTTAATTTCATCTTCTACAATTGTATCTGCCTTCTTTAAAATTTCAAGGAGATGTTTATTTACACTACCTATTATTCTAACGGCAAGACCAGGTCCTGGGAAAGGATGTCTATTTATTATAAAATCAGGGATATTTATCTCTTTTGCAATTTTTCTCACTTCATCTTTAAATAAAAATCTAAATGGTTCAACGAGAGAAAATTTTAGTTTTTCTGGCAGTCCTCCTACATTATGATGTGTTTTTATCCTTGCAGTTGGCCCACCAAATGCAGGAATACTTTCAATTACATCTGGATATAAAGTTCCCTGTGCTAAAAACTTTGCGCCAAATTCTTTTGCTTCTTTTTCAAAAATTTTTATAAAGGTATTTCCAATTATTTTTCGTTTTTTTTCAGGGTCGGCAACATTTTTTAGTTGTTTTAAAAAAATTTCACCTGCATCAATATATTTCAAATTAACCTTTTTCTGAAACCACTTAACTATTTTTTCTTTTTCTCCCTTTCTTAATAGCCCATTATCAACAAATATACTTAATGATTTTTCTTTACAAACATCTTGAAGTATTAAAGAAAGTGTTGAAGAATCAACTCCTCCACTTAATCCACATATAATTTTTTCATCTCCTACTTTTTCTTTTATTTCTTTTTTTATTTTTTCAAGAATTATTCTATAATTCCATTTAGGTTCTAATTTACATATTTTGAAAAGAAAATTACTTATTATTTTTTTACCTTCTTCTGTATGAGTAACTTCTGGATGAAATTGTAGCCCATATATTTTTTTATTTTTATCTCTTATTGCTGTTATGGGAGATATTTGTGTTCTACCAATTACTTTAAAATTCTTTCCTGCTCTTTTTACAATATCCCAATGACTCATCCAGACAATTGTTTTTTCTCTTAAATTATTAAAAAGTTCTTCTTTTCTATCCGGATAAAAAATTGTTTTCCCATATTCTCTTTTTTTACCTTCTTCAACTTTTCCACTGAAAAATTCTGATATAAGTTGCATCCCATAACATATTCCGAGAATATAAAAACTACCATCAAATATTCTTTCATCAAATTTATAAATACCTTTTTGTATATGTCCTGGCCCACCTGATAGTATAATTGCTTTTATATCTTTTTCTTTTAATGTTTCTATTTTTATATTAGGAAGGAATATCTCACTATAAACATTCATTTCTCTAACTCTTCTTGCAATAAGTTGGGTGTATTGAGAACCAAAATCGATAACGCCTACCATCCCTTTCTTCCTCTGTGTTTTTGTGCCTCTATCATAATAACCTTATTAAAAAAAATCAAAATTTTTACTTATAGTGTTGGAAAATATGTTTTTATTTCAAAATCAGTTACCTGTTGTCTATACATATCCCACTCAATTTTTTTTGCAGTAATTAAGTTATTATAAATATGGTCTCCAAGTACTTCTTTTAAAAATTTACTTTCTTCTGCTACTTCAATTGCTTCTATTAAACTACCTGGAAGACATTTTATATTTAATTGCTCCATTTCTTCATCTGTCAGATGATAAACATCCCTTTCAAGTGGTTCGGGTAATTGATAATTATTTTCAACCCCTCTCATTCCAGCAGCAGACATACAAGCAAAAGATAAATATGGATTGCATGCAGGGTCAGGAGAACGAAATTCAATCCTTGTTGATTTCTCTTTCCCTGGTTTGTACATTGGGATTCTAACAAGTGAACTTCTGTTTCTCCTTGCCCAACAAATATAAACAGGCGCTTCATACCCAGGGACAAGTCGTTTATAAGAATTTACCCATTGATTACATACAAAAGTTATCTCTCTTGAATGATTTAATATGCCTGCAATGTATTTTTTACCTATATCTGAAAGATTATATTTATCATTTTTATCAAAAAAGATATTTTTATCTCCTTTAAATAATGACTGGTGAACATGCATTCCACTTCCATTAACACCATATATTGGTTTTGGCATAAATGTTGCATAAAAACCATTCGCTTGTGCTACATCTTTTACCACCATCCTGTAGACCATAACAATATCTGCCATCTCTAATCCTTCTTTATATCTTAAATCAATTTCATGCTGACTTGGAGCACCTTCATGATGTGAATATTCAACATCTATACCCATTTTTTCTAATGTTAAAGCAATTTCTCCTCTAATGTTATTTCCAGCATCAAGTGTAGTTATATCAAAATATCCTCCTTCATCAAGTATTTGAGGGCCCTTGTCATCTTTAAAAATAAAAAATTCAAGTTCAGGACCAACATTATATGAAAAACCTTTTTCTTTTAGTTTTTTAAGTTGCCTCTTTAAAATATATCTTGAATCACCTTCATAAGGAGTTCTATCTGGATTTAAAATATCACATATCATTGCTGCTACACCTCTTTCTTTTGGCCCATAAGGAAGAATTGTGAAAGTAGTAGAATCAG
>DAORXQ010000155.1 GCA_035371905.1 bacterium
AATAGTAAAAACTCGGGTGCTAGACCCTTTGGGCAGGGAGATAGATTCTTTTTTTGGAATTCTTCCTGATAATTCGGCAGTAATAGAAATGGCAGCAGCTTCAGGATTAAATCTTTTAGGAGATGACGAGCGAAACCCGATGAAGACAACAACTTACGGCACAGGGCAGTTAATAAAAGAGGCGCTTGACTATGGATGTAAGCGGATAATTATCGGGATAGGCGGCAGTGCAACTAACGATGGCGGAGTCGGTATGGCCCAGGCATTGGGTGTAAGTTTTCTGGATGAGGAAGGAAATCAAATTGCTTTCGGAGGTGGTGAACTTAGTAAGATTAGCAAAATTGATGTATCTTTGCTTGATCCAAGGATAAAAGACACCGTGATAACAATAGCATCTGATGTAAAAAAGACAATGGAAATTCCTTTATATACTGGATACATTCCAACTTATGGAAAACTACAGGGATTTCAACCACTACCAATTATGTATTTTATTGATTGTATACTGGAAAATAAGAAACCATTTATTACTCCTGAAGAGGGTTTAGAAAATGTAAAAATAATTTCTTCTATTATAAAATCAGTTGAAACAGGAAAAGTTGTTGAAATTTAAGGAAAAGGGATAAAGGAATTTTTGCTTTATTATTTTTTACAAAAAAATAAAAAATTATGCGAATTGAAGGTGCCATAATGTATAGTACACCCCTTGCTTATCAAGTAGTTGTTGATGTGTTCCTTCTTCAACAATTGTCCCATCTTTAAGAACAATTATTTTATTAACTTTTTTTAATGTTGAGAGTCGGTGAGCAATTATAAAAGATGTTCTATTTTCAAGTGTCTGGTCAATTGCTTTTTGTATCATTTTTTCTGATTCTGTGTCAAGAGAAGAAGTTGCCTCATCAAAAATTAAAATATCAGGGTCTTTATAAATTGCTCTTGCTATTGAAATTAATTGCTTCTGCCCTCCTGATAAAGTTATTCCTCTTTCACCAACAATCGTATTTTCTCCTTCTGGCAAAGAATTTATTAACTGCGCTATTCCATCCATTTTTATTACTTCTTTAAACCTTTCTTCATTTTCAAATCCAAGTGTTATATTTTCTTTAACTGTTGAATGAAATAAAACTGGTTGCTGTGAAACAAAACCAATATGCTGTCTTAAAGAATTTATTTTATATTCTTTAATATTTTTTCCATCAATTAAAATTTCACCTTTTTCAGGGTTATAAAATCTCAAAAGAAGTCCTACTAAGGTTGTTTTTCCAACGCCAGTTGGTCCAACTATCCCTATTTTTTCACTTTTTTCAACTATAAAACTTATTCCTTTTAAGACCTGTTTCCCTTCAAAAGAAAAAAACACATCTCTAAACTCAATATTTCTTTTAAGTCCCATAAAGACATCTTTCCCTTCTTCAACAACTGAACTTTCTGTATCAAGAACGGAAAATACTCTTGGTAAAGCAGAACTTGCCTGTTTTATCAATCCATATGTCTCTCCAATTCCTTTTAATGGACTTATCATTGAAAGAAGAGCAACAAAAAACAAAAATAAAAAGCCAGTACTCATTCCCCCATTTATTATTTTAACTGCTCCGTAATAAATAAGTCCACTTGATGCAACTGCTCCTGCAAATTCAGTAAATGGAGATATTATAAGTAATCTTTTTACCATACTTATTACATTTTTAAATATATTTTCATTTTCCTTCTTAAATTTCTCTTTCATATATTCTTCTCTGTTGTACACCTTTATAATTTGCTGCCCATATACACTTTCATTTATAACATTACCAATTTCTCCATATGCTATCTGTATTTTTTTGCCTAATTTTCTTAATTTATTTCCCATTCTAAAAACAGGATAAAGAATAACAGGGAACATAAATATTGAAAGTAGGCTCATTTTCCAATCAATTGTAAAAATTATTACAAAGTAGGAAAAAGTGAGTAATATTGGAAATACAAATTTAGGGAAAAATGATTCAAAAACAACATTTAGAAGGTTAACATCATAAATTATTCTTGTTGTTAATTCACCCGTTTGTTTTTTTGCAAAAAAATCATCTGATAAACTCATGATTTTTGTGTATAGTAATTCCCTTACATCAGTCAATAACCTTGTTGAGAAACATCTATAAAAATAATTCTGTAAATAAAAAAATAGCCCTTTAAGAAAAAGAATAGTTATTAAAAAAATAAGAAGGTATTTCAAAAGTAATAAGGATGGGAGTTGGTTTATTTTAAAAATCAATGGTTCTATTTTAATTTTTATAATTTGAGGTAAATTTTCTGGCAGAATAATTTTTTCTTTTTTAACAAGGACCTTATCCATTAAAGGTACTATTGCTGAAAGAGAAACACCATTGGCAAAAACAGAAAGAATTGTAAAAAATATACCTGCTACGAGTAAGTGCCACCTAACTTTTACATAATTTTTAATTCTAAAGAATTCTTTTATCATTTTTTCCCTTTTGTCAGTTCTAAAATAAATTCTGCAACTTTTTTGCTTACACCTTCCTGTCCAATTTTTTCTTTTAAATATTTAAAACTTTTAATTTCTTTTTGATACATTTCTTTTTTACCAATTAAATCAATTATATCTTTTTTAACCTTTTCTTTTGGTATTTTTTGTATATATTCAGGAACGACATTTTCTCCTATAAAAAGATTAACTGGACTTACCATGTTTAATTTTACCACACATCTACCAATAAGATAATTTAAAAAAGATGTTTTATAAAAAACAATTAGTGGTTTCAATAAAAGAGCCACTTCTAAATTAACAGTGCCACTTGTAGATAAAATTAAATCTGAATTTTCAATTAAAGTGTACGGGAAACCCTTAAAAATTTCAAATTCAATTCTTTTTCTTTTACATAT
>DAORXQ010000156.1 GCA_035371905.1 bacterium
GCAGGTTATCCTGCGGATATGGATAAAATTATGTCAATTGCAAATAAATATAATCTAAAAGTCCTTGAAGATTGCTCTCATTCACACTGGTGTTTTTATAAAGGCAAATTAACAGGAACTTTTGGAGATGTTTCTGCTTTTTCATTAATGACAGGAAAATCATTTCCTATTGGAGAAGGTGGAATTATGTTAACAGACGACCTTGAGATTTACGAAAGAGCGATTATATTTGGACATTATGAAAGACATTCTGAAATTACAATTGATTACTTAAAAAATGGTACAGGAATTCCGTGGGGAGGTTACAAATACAGAATTCATCAACTTTCTTCAGCTGTGGGCATTGTATTTATTAAGATTTTCAAAGAAATTTTTGAAGAAATAGATAAGGCAATGAACTACTTCTGTGATTTACTTGATACACTTCCAGGAATAAAAACACACAGACCACCTAAAAATTCAGGATTAACAAAAGGTGGATGGTATTTCCCTCTTGCACATTATAATAAGGAAGAACTTAATGGACTTTCAATAACAAGATTCTGCGAAGCATTAAGAGAAGAAGGTATTAGTGTTTATCCTGGATGTAATAAACCACTTCATATGCATCCTGTTTTTCAGAATATTGACATTTATAATGATGGAAAACCTACAATAATAAGAAACTCTGAAAAAGATATAAGAAGTAAAAAAGGAAGTTTACCTGTATCAGAAAATATTGGTAAAAAAGTTTTCAGTATTCCAAGATTTACAAAATTTAATAAAAAAGTAATTGAAAAATATTTTTCAGGTTTTGAAAAAGTTGTTAAAAATCATAAAGAATTATTAAAAGATGACCCTGGAGACCCACCTGAAATCGGAAACTGGAGTTTAACATTCAGAATTTAAAAAGGAGAAAAAATGGATAAACTTGTTATAGATGGAGGAAAACCTTTGAGAAAAAAACCATTTCCTCAAAGAATTATGTTTGATGAAAAAGAGGTTAAACTTATAAATGAAATGATGAAAAAAGCAACAAAAGAAAATACAGCAAAATACCTTGATAGATATGCTGGAAGTGAGGTAGATACATATGAGAAAGAATTTGCAGAATTTTTTGGAACAAAGTATGCAACTGCAACAAGTTCAGGTACTGCTGCTATTCATTCTGCAATTGCATCACTTGATTTAGAACCCGGGGATAAGATAATAACAACTCCAATAACAGACCCTGGAACTGTTATGCCTATTTTATTTCAAGGACTTATTCCTGTATTTGCTGATGTTGATTTTGAAACATTGAATTTAACTGCAAAAACAATAGAAGAAAAAATAGATAAAAAAACAAAAGCAGTTATAGTTGTCCATCTTGCAGGTGTTCCCTGTGAAATGGATAAAATTATTGAAGTTGCAAGAAAATACAATTTAAAGATTATTGAAGATTGTGCACAGAGTCATGCTTCAATCTATAAAAATAAATATGTAGGAACTTTTGGAGATATGGGTTGTTTTAGTTTAATGAGTGGAAAACATATGACAAGTGGAGGTCAAGGTGGAATGGTAATAACTGATAATGAAGAATATTACTGGAGATGTAAAAGATTTGCAGATAGAGGGAAACCATTTGGAATAGAAAATCCAGAAGGTAATGTATCTCTTGGTTTAAATTACAGAATGACAGAAATTGAAGCAGCAATAGGAAGAGTACAATTAAAAAAATTGAAAAAAATTGCTGAAAAAAGATTCAAAATAGTTGAAGAATTAAGAAAAGGATTTTCAAATTTAAAAGGATTTTCTTTATGGAAAAAACCCGAAAATTCAAAACCAAATTACTGGTTCTGTTTTATTAGAGTTGAAGAAGAAAAATTTAAATATGATAAATGGAAACTCGCAGAAATTTTAATTAAAGAAGGATTACCTGCTGGAGCACATTATGTTATTCAAATCTATGAAAATCCATTTATAAAAGCGAGAAAAACATTTGGAAGTTCAGGCTATCCATGGAAACCTTACTCTCCCAATATTGAATATAAATGTCCGATTGCAGAAAAAGCACTGAATTCTCATATTACACTGTATATCCATGAATGCTGGGGTAAAAAAGAAATAGAAGATACAATAAAAATATTTGAAAAAGTTGAAAGATTTTGCCTCAAGTAAATCTTAAACCTCTTGATTATCAAAGATTCCCATATCCCACCTTTAAGGTGGGCAAAAAGGGAAAATGTGATATAATAAAAAACACAAGGAGGAAAAAATGCCAAACAGATTAGATTCTCCTCAGATTACAGATAATTTTATAGAAAAGTGGGCAAAGAGAATAAAACCAGAACTTGAATTTAACTGTAAAACAGAGGAAGAATTTTATGACTGGAAAGAAAAACTTATAAAAAAGATAAAGGAACTTCTTGGAGAATTTCCTGAACAAGCAGATTTAAATCCGGAGAAAATATCCGAAGAGGAAAGAGAAAAATATATAAGGGAGAAATGGATAATTCAAACAGAAAAAGATTGTTTTATGCCCCTTTATATTCTTATTCCAAAACAGGATAAGAAGAAATATCCTGCAATTTTAGCCTGTCATGGACATGGACCATATGGAAAAGACCCTGTTGCAGGAGTCTTTCATAATAATCCAGAAATAATAAACCACATAAAAATTCATAATTACAATTATGGAGAACAGATGGCTGAAAATGGATTTGTAGCAATAGTTCCTGACTGGAGAAGTTTTGGTGAAAGAATTGGATATAACAATATTTATCATCCTAGAGATATATGCAATATTCATTTTTTACAGCATTTAATACTTGGCAGAACACTTCTTG
>DAORXQ010000157.1 GCA_035371905.1 bacterium
TTTTTCTTCTTATTTTCCCGGAGGTGAGGTATAATTTCAATTGGATTTTTTTAATGAGGCAATTCGAAAATTTTATATTGAAAAAAAAGTGTGGTAAAATAAAAAATAGTCTTAATAAAAAGGAGGGATAATGGAACTGAAAAAAGATTGTAAATATGCCTTGTTGGTTCCTACAAGTATGGGTGTAAGAATTACTCCTTTCAATATGCAACCTGTTCATACAAGCAATCTTTATATTATGCAGGCAACAAGTGCAGAAACAAATGTAGCGAGTGTAAGTTCATATTTGGGAATGCCTGTTAAGGTTCTTACTGCCTTTGTTAAAGGAAGTCCTATTGCAAGATTTATTAAGGAAAATTTAAAAAGTAGGGGAATGGATGTGGAATATAAGGAAGTTCTACAGGGTGGACCCTGGGGTTTTAGGCATCAATTCAATATTGCTGATACAGGTTATGGAAGTAGAGCACCAAGAGTGTGGAATGATAGAACCGGTGAAGTTGGAAGGACTTTAAAACCAGAGGATTTTGACCTTGAAAGAATATTTGGAAAGGAAGGTGTTCAGATTGTTCATATGTCAGGTCTTTTTGCTGCTCTATCGCCTGAAACAGGAAATTTTTGTCTTGAAATATCAAAAATAGCAAAAAAATATGGAACAAGGATTTCTTTTGATTTAAATTACAGAGCATCATTTTGGAAGAATAGAGAGAAAGAATTAAGAGAGATATTTACAGAAATTGCAAGAGTAACAGATATACTTGTCGGGAATGAGGAAGATTTTCAGTTATGTCTTGGAATTGAAGGACCTGAACCTGGTGGAAAAAATATAAAGGCACAGATTGAAAATTTTAAAGGAATGATTGAAAGAACAAAAAAGCAATTTCCGAATGTTGAGGTATTTGCAACAACTTTAAGGGAGGTTGTAAGTGCACAACAGCATTTATGGGGTGCAATAATGTTTTCCGGTTCAAAATGGTATGTCATTGAACCCAGAGAGATTTTTGTTCTTGATAGAATAGGTGGAGGGGATGCTTTTGTCGGTGGGCTTTTATACGGGATTTTGAAGGGATGGGAAGAGGAAAAATGGGTTCAATTTGGCTGGGCATGTGGTGCTTATGTCGTTACACTTCTTACTGATTATGCTCAGATTCTTGATGAAGAAGAAATATGGAGTGTATGGGAAGGGAATGTAAGAGTGAAAAGGTGAGTCATTAAAAATACATATTTGAGGCAAGAAGGAAATCAAAATCCTTTTCTATTTCATTTGTTTTTATATGCTTCACTTTTCTGGCAATATCTTCCGCAAGTTTTCTCTTATCTGAACATAATAAAACTTCTCTTGCTCCTTCAATTGCTCCGTTTCCTATTTTTATTATTTTTTCTCTTTCAATATCAGGAATTAATCCAATATTAATAGCACTTTCAATGTTTATAAAATTTCCAAATCCTCCTGAAAGATAGATTTTCTCAATTTTTTCTATTTCAACTGGATAAATTTTTGAAAGGATTTGCCAGGCAGTTCTTATTGCTGCTTTTGAGGTTATCAGTTGAAATATGTCCTGTTGATTTATTTTTATATCTCCAGTTATATAAAATTCATTTATTTCATTTCTAAACCTTGCTTTCTCATCAATTATTTTATTTTTAAGCATTTCACTTAAAAGGTCTATCAAACCTGAACCACATATTCCAAGAGGATACTTATTTCCTATTGTTGAATAATAAACTTTACCATTTAAAAT
This sequence comes from bacterium, assembly GCA_035371905.1. Classification (NCBI taxonomy): domain Bacteria; species bacterium. The sequence continues at coordinate 1,740 of DAORXQ010000157.1, forward strand.
TTTCACTTCTTTTATTGCTCCTTCAATTCCTCCTATTCCACAACTTATATTAACTCCTTCAAAAGCACCTCCTGCTGCACAAGAAGTGGCAAATAATTTTTCTTTATTTCCTATAACAATTTCTCCATTTGTACCTATATCAATAATCATACAAACTTTTTCTTCATTATAAATTTCAGAAGCAAGAATATCAGCAACAATATCAGCACCAACATGACCACCAATTAAAGGCAGTCCATAAATTTCTCCATTTTTATTTATATCAAGTCCGATTTCTTCAGGTTTTTTTGTAATTCCCTGAAGTATCAATGGTTCATAAGGAGTTTTTCCAAGAGGTGATATATCATGAAGGAAGAAAATGTCTCTCATTGTAGGATTTCCAACAATAACTGCCTGATAAATTGAATTCTTTATATCATTGTTAAATTCTTTTATTGATTCATTTATTAAATCAACAACTACTTTTTGAAGTTCTAGTAATTTTTGATATCTTTCATCTGGATTTAAAAACCTTTTTTCTTTTTTATCAACCATAACATATTCTATTCTTGAAATAACATCATTTCCAAAAATAATTTGAGGATTTGTTTTTGCTATGGTTCCTATAATATCTCCATTTTCAAGATTAACTATATCAAAAACAATTGTTGTTGTACCAATATCTACTGCAAGCCCAAAAATCCCATTTCTGTAAACATCTATCTCTTTGTTATCTTTACAAACTTTATCTTCCTTTTTTTGATAAACAGGGCATATTTCAACTTCTCTTTCCATTCCATATTTTAATATCTCATACTCACCGAATTCCTTTATATAAACAATAATATCTAAAACATCTCTGACAATTCTTGCCTGACATGCTAATCTGTGTTTTTCAGGAAGATTTGATTTTTTTTCAGAAAGAGTCAGTTGATTTAAATTTTCTTCACCTTTCTCAATTCTTACAACACACTTTCCACATTTTCCTATACCTCCGCATTCGGCATTTATTTTAACTTTTAACTTTTGAGCAAAATCAAGTATTGTTAATCCAGGATGGATTT
>DAORXQ010000158.1 GCA_035371905.1 bacterium
TAACTTTGTTCCCCATAATATTTTTTCTTAAAATCATCAAATTTTTCATATAAATTATACCTTTTCAGAATACTATAAAGAAGTTTTATATCTATCTTTGCCTGTTCCATCAATTTTATGATTTTTTCTCTATCCTTCGGTCTAAAAACATCCAGAAATATTGCTATTAAATATTCTGCTTTTAAAATTTTAATTTCTATGTTTTTAAACTTGACCTTCAATGAATTTTTTATTGCTTCTTTTTCTAAATCTTTACTGGCCGGGATAAACTGAACTGGAATTTTATTGATTAAAATAAATTCTTTATAAACTTTACCACCCTTTTTTAACAAAAAGTCATAAAATTGGGTAAGGATAATAAGTTTTTTTACATTTGATGGGATAAAAAAAATGTCTATATCTTGTGTAAAAAAAGGTTCTGTATAATAAATTGTGGCGACTGCTCCTCCAATAGCATAATTTTTTAAAATCCTTTTTTTTTCCATCTGATTTATTAACTTGAAAATTTTTTCTAAATCTTTATCTCTCATTGTTTTTAAGATACTTTAAGTTCTTGTTTAAAAATTCAAGTTTATTTATTAATCCTTCAATTTGTTCAATTTTTTTTAGAGTTTCTTTCTTTTTTTGTTTATTTAACGAATTTTTTATTTCTTCAATATATTTTCTTATTTCATTTATTCTTTTTGTAATTCCAATTTGGAGTTTATTATAAATAATCTCTTCCATATCTTCATTCGCTTTATAAAGGGCTCTTGTATATCCTTTTTTCCAGACCTTTTTTATTGCATTCCATTCTTCAAGTTTTTTTAAATTTATACTGACATTACCTTTACTTATTCCGAGTTCTTTTGTTATCTGTCCTGGAGAAAGTGGAGAAGAATTTATATAAAGTAAAGCGTAAATCTGACATGTTGTTCTGTTTAAACCCAGACTTTCTCCAATATTTCCTGCTAATTCTATGAATTTTTCTTTTATTTCATCCATTTTCGTTTAATTTGTTTTATATATTTTAAACTTTTTACATTTTATTCCGATTTTTTTGTAAGTCAAGTTTTGAATTTCTTGTATAATGACTTTTTCATAATTTCCGTAGGTGCTTTTTTACCTGTCCATATTTCAAAAGATATTGCTCCCTGATATACAAGCATTGATAAACCGTCAAGATAAGGAATTTTTAATTTTTCTGCTTCTTTCAATAATTCTGTTTTTCTGTTATAAACAATGTCATAAACAAATTTGACTTTTTCAATATTTTCTTTTTTTATCAGAAGTGGGTCATTTTCTTTCATGCCGACAGAAGTTGTATTAACCAGAAGGTCAACATTATTCCATATTTTATATTCATTTCTTTTCTCAAAATCAATTATTTCAATATTTTTAAAATTCAATTTTTGAACTATATGTTCTTTTAATTTTTTTGCATTTTCATAAGTCCTGTTTGTAATATAAATGAAATTAACTTTTTCTTTAATTAGAGCACCTGATATAGCATAAGATGAACCACCTGCTCCAATAATTAAAACAGTTTTACCCTCGGGATTAAATTTTCCATCTTCTTTTAATGACCTTATAAATCCATCTCCATCGGTTGTGTAACCCTTTAATTTTCCATTAATGTTATGAATAGTATTTACAACTCCAAGAATTTCTGCTGACTCATCAAGTTTATCAATATATTTTACAATTTCTTTTTTATGAGGAATTGTCACATTTACTCCTACCCAATTAAAAATTCTTATTGAATCTACTGCTTTTTTTAGGTCTTTTGGTTTTACTTCAAGAGGAATATATACATAATCAAGTCCAAGATATTCAAAAGCAGTATTCTGAAAAATAGGTGATAAAGAATGACTAATAGGGTATCCAAAAACACCTGTTATTTTTGTAGTTCCTTTAATTCTCAATGGTTTCTCCATTTGCAAGGACAAATTCCTTAAAAGAAGTTAGTTTAATTATAAGTTTTTTCAATTCTTCTTTCAGAATAACCGAATATATTGTGCCTGAATCAACAAGCAATTCAAAATATTTATTTTTTTTCATAAACCTTTATTTTTAGAAAAATTATTCCTGTTTTGACTCCTTTTGTTTTTTATTTTACCTCTTTTTGCTATAAAAATAAATTTTATTTGACATTACTTTAAATTTGTTTAAAATAAATTAAGAAGTTATGAACTTATGAAAGGAGGGATATGAGAAGAATAGCGGTTATAAATCAAAAAGGTGGTTCAGGGAAAACAACGACTGTAGTAAATACTGGATATTATCTTTCAGAACTTGGGAAAAATGTATTACTTATAGACCTTGACCCTCAATCACATACTACAATTCATCTTGGTTTTGAACCACCCCAAATAGGTAAATCACTCTATGATTTACTTGTAAATCAAACACCTCTTTCAGATGTTTTAAAGAAAACTCCTTACAAAAATCTTGACCTTATACCATCAAAAATTGACCTTGCAAGTGCAGAAATTGAACTTGTTAATGAAGTGGGAAGGGAAATAATTCTGAGAAAAATTCTTGAAAAAAATAAGGTAAAATATGATTATCTGATTATGGATTGTCCTCCTTCTCTCGGACTTCTAACTTTAAATGCACTAACT
>DAORXQ010000159.1 GCA_035371905.1 bacterium
TACCTCTTGGGGATTTTAAAGGGGTTTAAACCCCTTTAAGAAAATAGAGTAGTTGACAGGAAAAACGAAATATAACAAAATAGAAAAGTAGATGTGGTTCAGTAAATATTTACATAAAAAGTATAACGACTTTATTGATATAGGATGAAAAATAAAAAACTTATAATTTATTCCTTTTTATTTTTTGCATTTGTAATTAGAATTTTGTATTTATTCTTTCTGAAAGATACAGTTTTTTTTGACCCATATATAATGGATAAACATGACCAGAAGACATTTATTTTGTGGGCAGAAGAAATTTTAAAACATCCCTTTTATGTTGACGGAAAAGTTTTTTATATGGCTCCATTTTATCCATATTTACTTTCATTTTTATATTTGATCACAGGAGGAAATTTATTTGGAATATATATATTTCAAATTTTAATTGATGTTTTTTTGTGTTATTTGATATATCTTCTTGGTAAAATACTTGTTGATGAAAAGACAGGTATAGTTGCCTGTTTTTTTTGTGCTTTTTATAAAACATTTGTCGTTTATTCTGCTTCTATTTTAAGTGATAGTATAATAACTTTTCTCTATATTGCTTTTATTACCAGTATATATATATCATTAAACAAAAAAAATCTGAAATGGTGGTTATTAACAGGAATTTTGCTTGGATTTTCTGCACTTGCAAAACCAACTATTGGAATTTTTTTGCCGTTTTTACTTATTGGATTAATTATATATCCAGAAAAAAAAATTATCTCCTTAAAAATTTCACCTCCAAAGCAAAAAATATTAACATTTTTTATATTACTGTTTATAAGTGGACTTGTAATTCTACCTATAACAATTAGAAACTGGTATGTTGGAAAAGTTTTTGTTCCGATATGTTCTAATGGCCCTGAAAACTGGAGGATTGGAAATAGTTCTGATTCAATAGGCCTCTTTTATTATCCGAAAGGACATCTCCTTTCAGTTTTTTCTATTGATTTCTGGAAATTATTTTTAAGAAAATTAAACTTGTTTTTTGTCAGTTATGAATGGCCTCAGAATATGAATGTATATTTAATGGATAAACTGATACCATCTTTAAAGTTTGCCTTTATAAGATTTGGATTTATAGTTCCATCCGGTCTTTCTGGTTTAATTCTGTTCTTTAAAAAATTTAAAAAAAATTTTCTCTATATAACTTTTACAATTTCAAATGTTTTATGGGTTGTTTTATTTTTTATTACAGATAGATATAGATTACCTGCTGTTTGCTGTTTTTCAATATCTGCATCATATTTAATTTTATGGGTTTTAAACGAAATTTTCATAAATAAAAAACTTCTAAAACCTTTTATTTTATTACTTTTTGTTTTAATTTTTGCATATATGTTTAATTATGCTCCTTCAGAACTTTTGCCAGAAGAAAGTAAAAAAATTTTTGGATATTTAAGCGCAAAAAGTATTGAAAAAGATTTGGAAGAAAAAAAACTTAATAATGCCTTTAAAAAGGCAGGGGATTATTTAAGAATTTTACCAGATGACCCCAAAAGTAATTTTTTAATGGCTATTGTTTATTATGAAATGGGTTATATTGATATAGCAGTAAAGTATCTAAACAGAACACTTAAAATTGATCCAAATTTTAAACTTGCTGAAAAATTTTTAACTGATATAATTAATAAAAAATGAAAAAAGTCCCTTTTTCAATACAAAATGCGATTTTTTCTTCTTTCTTAATTATAGAAGATTTAATTGATGAAATTGAAAACTTGTTAGACAATGATAGAATTTTTTTAAAGATTGAGAAAGATTTCGGTAGACACAGAATAGTTTTGGGAAAAATAAAACAGATAAAAGAAATTTTGAAAGAATTGAAAAAAGATTTGAATTTAAAAGAGGAAATAATTACAGATAAAGCAATTATAGGTTCAAGATGTGCAAAAATATGGGAGGTTTTAAATGACATGAAAGGAGAAAAACTTAAAAAATATGGGGATATTCCTGACTGGGTTAAATCTGTTTTGAATTTTAAAGTTGAAAAAATTTTGAAGTTGATAAATGAAATGGTAAAATGACAAAAAAGGAGGTCAAAATGGCAGATATAAAAGATGAGATAAGAAAGCATGATAATGTTAGATATTTTTTATTGGAGAGTTTAAAAGGACTTCTTGAATTGATAAATCAAACAAGGTCTGATAATTTTGTTGGTGGTGGCAAAAAGGGTGAAGGAGAACTTTTATCAGGTATTGATTTAAGAGAATGGAATGAGGAGTGGCTTGAGACAGCGAGAGAAATTATAAGAAATATATGGAAAACAGGAAAGTTTTTATCACAAGATATTGCAAAGGTAGCAGAAGAAGTTTTATCAAAAAAGGGAGAGTAATTGGCAAACAGGAAAGAACATTTAAAAGTAGTTAAAGAATTTTTAGGATGGGAACCAAATATTGATGTTCATTTATTACTTGATGGTGGAAATTTACCAAAAAAGTTAAA
>DAORXQ010000160.1 GCA_035371905.1 bacterium
TTTTCTTTTTCCATTTTTACACCGGCTTTTCTCAGTTTTTCAATAACTTTCAAGTTTTCTTCATTGGAAAAAAAATCAACAATACTTTCTGCCATTATAGGACCTATTTCGGAAATAGAAGAAAGTTTTTCAATTGTTGCATTTTTAAGTTCATCAATAGAATTAAATTCATCGGATAAAATTTCACTTGCATGAACTCCAATATGTCTTATTCCAAGGGCATATATAAGATTTGAAAAAGGTCTTGTCTTACTTTTATCAATTGCTTCCAGCAGATTTTTAACTGATTTATCACCCATTCTTTCAAGTTTTATTAAGTCATCATACTTTAGATAATAAATATCTCCATAATCTGAAAGTAATCCTTTGTCAACAAGAATATTAACCCATTTTTCTCCAAGACCTTCTATATCCATTGCATCTCTTGATGTAAAATGAATAATTCTTTCTTTGACCTGAGCTGGACATCTGATATTTGGACATCTTATTGCAACTTCTTGTATATCTTTTACAACCCTACTCCCACAAACAGGACAGGTTTCTGGTACAGGGATATCTTTTTCTTTTCCCGTTCTTGCTTCCGGAATAACCTTTACAACCTTTGGTATTATTTCTCCACTTTTCTCAACAAAAACTCTATCGCCTATTTTTACACCAAGCCTTTTAATTTCGTCAAAATTATGTAATGTTGCTCTTGAAACAGTAGTTCCACTTACAAAAACGGGTTCAAGTATTGCAACAGGTGTTAATGTCCCTGTTCTACCAACCTGAACAATAACATCTTTAACAATTGTTGAAACCTGTTCTGCTGGAAATTTATAAGCAACAGCCCATCTCGGACTTTTTGTTGTAGTCCCCAATGTCCTCTGTAAATCAAGAGAATTAACTTTAACAACCATTCCATCTATGTTATATGGTAGAGTAAATCTTTTCTCACGCCATTCATTACAGTACTCTATAACTTTTTCTATATTTTTACAGCATTTTCTATAAGGACTAACAGGAAAACCAATTTCTTTGAGAAAATTCAAAACTTCCCAGTGTGTATTCGGTCCATTATTTAAAAAACCCTGATATATAAAAATTTGAAGATTCCTCTGAGCAACAAGTTTTGGATCAAGAAGTTTCAAAGAACCTGCAGTAGCATTTCTTGGATTGGCAAATAAAACTTCACCCTTTTCTTTTCTTTCACGATTTAATTTCTCAAAATCATCCTTCCTCATATAAACCTCTCCTCTAACTTCAATAGATTCCTTATATTTAATTTTTAATGGAAGTGTTTTAACAGTTTTTAAATTTTCAGTTATATCATCACCTCTAAATCCATCACCTCTTGTAACTCCAAGAATAAACTCTCCATCTTCATAATGTAGAGAAACCGCAACCCCATCATATTTAAGTTCAACAACATAATCTACCTCTTTGACATCTGCCATTCTCTTTATTTTCGCATCAAACTCAATAAGTTCTTCTTCTGAATATGTATTATCCATACTTAACATTGGAATTTTATGTTCTATTGTTTTGAATTCTCTTAACGGTTGACCTCCCACTTTTTGTGTGGGTGAATCAGGTAATTTATATTCAGGATATTTTTTTTCAAGTTCAACCAGTTCTTTATATAATTTATCGTATTCATAGTCACTTATAACAGGATTATTTTCCACATAATACATATAGTTGTAATAATTTATTAATTTCACAAGTTCTTCTATTCTTTCTTTGGGAGTTTTAGCCATACCAGCCTCCTTTTTCTTCTATTTATAAAGATGTTGCAATTTTTTTAAAATTTCAAGTTTTTCTTTTCCTTCAATTTTTGCCTTATCAATTATATTTTTCAAATAATTAATTGTTATATCATAATTTTTCCTATCCAGTGGGTAAGGATGCCCATCCTTACCTCCAAAAGCAAAAGAAAATTTTGCAGGGTCATTAAATGAAACAGAATTACCATAAATAACTTCTGATATTAAACATAGTGCTCTTAAAGTTTTTATTCCTATATTTTCTGTAAGAACAATATCAGGAAAGGATTTAATATCTTTTTCTTTTAATTTACAAAAATTTCTGTATAATCTTTTTGTATCAAAGTTATATTCTACATGATGATGTGAAGGAAGTATAAGTTTTTTCCCTCTATCAAAAATTGAAGACGATTTTTTAAAAATAACCTCAAATTCTTTAATCAAACTATCAGGACTTTCTGATTTCAAAAAATCAACTAAATTATTTTGAACTTCCTTACTTCTTTTATCAATCAGATTTAAAACATAACTTTCTTTTTTTACAGATATAATTCCTGAATGAGGTTCTATAACCAGTTTTTTATCTTCTGAACTTGT
>DAORXQ010000161.1 GCA_035371905.1 bacterium
AGAAATTTTAAATCTTGTTTTTATATCCCTTATAGCAATTACTATGTCTTTTATCCTTTCAAATTTTTCAAACGTTTCCCTATCATAAAAGTTTTTCGATTCAGGCCATTTACTTACAGTTATACTTTCACTTTCAAATTTAATATACTTTTTTAAGTTTTGCCAGATTTGTTCTGTGATAAAAGGAATAAATGGATGAAGGAGTTTTAATGAAACAGTTAAAACTTCAAAAATAATGGGAATTACAATATTTTCTATATAATTTTCTTCTTTATATACCTTTGAAATTTCTATATACCAGTCACAGAAATCATGCCAGAAAAAATCGTAAAGATTATTTAATGCTTCATTAAAATAGAATTTTTCAAGAGAATTACCTGTTTTTTTTACTATTTCATCAAGTTTCATTAATATCCATTTTTCTGGAAAGTCAATATTTTCTTTATCTTTTAAAAAATTGATATTTTCTATGTTTAATTCTTCACACCTTTTAAATAAGTATCTGGATGCATTCCATATTTTGTTTGTGAAATTTCTTCCCTTTATATGAAAATTTGGAGATAAAAAAACATCCTGTCCAAACGCAGTAAGAGAAATTAAACTGAATCTTAAACTGTCTGCTCCATATTTATCAATTATTTCCACAGGGTCAATGACGTTTCCAAGTGACTTGCTCATTTTTTTTCCTGTATTATCTCTCACTGTTCCGTGAATATAAACATTTTCAAAAGGAATATCTCCCATAAATTCAAGACCTGCCATAACCATTCTTGCAACCCAGAAAAATAGAATTTCCTGTGCAGTTACCAAAGTATTTGTAGGATAAAAGATTTCAAGGTCTTTTGTTTTTTCAGGCCATCCAAAAACAGAAAATGGCCATAGCCAGGATGAAAACCATGTATCAAGAACATCTTCGTCTTGAGTTAAATCTTTACCTCCACAGTAAGGACATTTTTTTAATTCTTCTTTTTCAACAATAGGAGGACAGTTATTTTTACAATACCAGATAGGTATTCTATGTCCCCACCATATCTGTCTGCTTATACACCAGTCCTTAACATTATAGAGCCAGTATAAATAAACTTTTTTCCATCTTTCAGGATAAAATTTTAATTTTCCATCTTCTGCAACTTTTATTGCTGGTTCTGCTAAAGGTTTCATTTTAACAAACCACTGGTTTGAAAGATATGGTTCAATTACTGTATCACATCTATAACAGTGCCCTACTCTATTTGTGTAATCTTCAATTTTAGATAATAATCCGAGTTTATTAAGTTCATCCACTATCAATTTTCTGCACTCAAATCTATCAATTTTATTAAATTTTCCCGCATTTTCATTCATAATTCCTTCTTCATTCATTATTAAAATAAAGTCAAGATTATGTCTTTGAGCAATTTCAAAATCGTTGGGGTCATGAGCAGGAGTTACTTTTACTGCTCCTGTGCCAAATTCAATTTCTACTTTATCATCTGCAATTATAGGTATAATTCTCTCCACAAAAGGTAATTTTACCTTTTCTCCTATAAGATTTTTATAACGTTCATCCTCTGGATTTACGGCAACAGCAGTATCTCCAAGCATTGTCTCAGGTCTTGTAGTTGCAACTTCAATAAATCCACCTCGTAAAAGAGGATATTTTATGAAATATAAATTACTTTTTTCATCTTTATATTCAACTTCTTCATCAGATAAAGCAGTTTCACATCTTGGACACCAGTTTATTATTTTTTTCCCTTTATAAATTAAACCCTTTTTATATAATCTTACAAACGCTTCTTTGACAGCATTTGATAAAGTTTCATCCATTGTAAATTTTGTTCTTGTCCAGTCACATGAAGCACCAAGTTTTTTTAATTGAAAAATAATTCTTGAACCATATTTTTCCTTCCACTTCCAAACTTCTTCTATAAATTTTTCTCTTCCAAGTTGTTTCCTTGTCAGACCTTTTTTAGCCAGTTCTTTTTCCACAACATTCTGTGTTGCTATTCCTGCATGGTCTGTGCCAGGAACCCAGAGAGAATTATATCCTTCCATTCTTTTCCATCTTATTAAGATATCCTGAATGGTATTATTGAGAGCATGACCCATATGTAAAAATCCGGTAATATTTGGAGGAGGAATAACTATAACATATTTTTCTTTTTTATTGTCAGTTTTAACATAAAAATAAGAATTTTCCTCCCACATTTTATATATTTTTTCTTCTATCTCAAGGGGATTATACTTACTTTCCATTTTACTTTTCTCCTAAATAAATAATTTCACTTAATTCATTTATTACCATA
>DAORXQ010000162.1 GCA_035371905.1 bacterium
AGAGGGAAAAAGTGATTGAATGGGTTGAAAACTGGGAAAAAAACTTAAATACAACAAGAGATTTATTTGCAATTTCTCTTGTTTTTTGTGAACTCGGTATTTATGATGAAAGGATTGAAAAATACCTTTTACTTGCTGAAAAAATGCAGGATAGAAATCCCGAAAGTAAAACTTATGGAAACTTTAAATGGTATTTAAATTCAGAAAAAGTTGTTGACCTTAATTCCGTTGAATTTTCTTTAAGAGAAGGTTTTTTAATATGGATAAGACATAGGGAAAAATTGAGTAAAAAAGCAGTTGAAATTCTTGAAAGGTTATTGAATATAGGAATAAAAGGTGTTTTAAATCATTCAGTTCCGGTCAGATATACAAATATTTTTTTAATAAAAACATGGAATTTGATTGCCTATGGTGAAAACTTTGATAATGAAGAAATAAAAAATATGGGTTATAGAAATCTTGATGAATGGCTTATTTATACAAAAGAAAACGGAATAAGAGAGTATGCTTCACCAAATTATTATCATGTTGATATAACTGCTCTTGGATTGATTTATAATTATACCAAAAATAGCGAAATAAGAAGAAAAAGCGAAATTGCACTTAAATTGTTCTGGACTGATCTTGCCCTGAATTTTTTTGAACCAGCAGGAAGAATAGGAGGTTCAAAAAGCAGGGATTATGACTATTTATACGGAAGGGATGGAGTGGAAACACTTTTAACATATTATGGATGGATAGAAAAACCAGAGGACTATTTTTATAAATATCTTGTTGCTCTTTCACCTTATAAACCTGATGAAACAATAAAAGAATTGAACAAAAAATATCCAAGATATATAGAAAGAAAAATAGGGAATAGAAAAGGAGAATGGGCATGTCATTATCTTGGAAAAGAATTTTCTCTTGGTGTATGTGGTATTCCATATAGCCCCCAAGATAAACCTCTTGTATTTTTATTTTCATCAAAGGAATTACCAAATGGATACCTTATTTTTGATGCAAGAAATGACCCTTATGGAGAAAAATTAGAAATAATGCCATGGTCAGGAGGAGAACATAAAGTTTATCTTCATCTTGTTCCTTTTTTCACAGCAAATCAGGATAAAAATGAAATAATTATGTATGCAAATATAGATGCTTCTGACCCATCAATACCAAGAATTGCTCCAAATGTTTCAGGTTTTTATACCCATTTTGTTTTTCCTTTTGTTGAGGTTTACATAAATAAAAAAGAGATTAATTTGAAAAAAGAAGAAAAAATTAAATTTTTAAATGATGATGTTTTAATAGTAAAATATAAAAACGCCGCAATTGGTATAAGAATTTTTTATGCAAAAGATATGTATGGAAATTCTGCTGAAATTTATCTTATAAATGATGGGAATAAGTATAATGTTTTAAGATTAACTGTTGTTCATTCAGATAAAGAAGAAAAAAATGGAAGAGGAGAGATTGCTTTCTATATCAGGGGAGAAGATGACATAGAAGATGAAAAAAATATTGAAGAATTTTATGAAAAAATGAAAAATATGAAATTTGAGATAAAACAGGAAAATAACATTTATGAAATTTATAAGGACTCAATTTTAAAGTTAAAATTCAATCCTTTAAAAAACGAAAGAGTTGTTGATAATGAAGTAAAATGTATATTGGGAATTGATGGAGAGGATATTGGTAGTAAAATTTTGAGTGAAATAAAAGGAGGTACTTTATGAAAAAGAGTTTAATCTTATGCTTTTTGTTTTTAAGTAAGTTTTTATTTTCAAGGTCTGCAGTTATATGTAATGCAACAGGATGGTGGGATTTCCCTTCTTTTCCACTTGAAGAATACAAAATTAAAGATTTTAGATATTATATACCACCAGAAAGAGTTGAATTTAAATCAAATCTAAATGACAAATTTGTTGAAGATATACAGAATTCTAAATTACTCTATTTTGGACAGGCAAGAAACAGTATAGGTCCTGTCGGTGATATGATTTTTGGGAATCCGAAGTACAGAGAGGCAGTAAAAAAATTTCTTGAAAATGGAGGAACAATAATTTTCGATATGGGAATAAATATGGGAAAAGAAACCATGAGTTTTTTAAATGAAATTGGTGTTACACTCCCAAAATATAAAGGAATTCAAGGAGTTTCTGGAGAAGAAATTTATCCTGTTATATCAACTGAAGAGAAAGAAAAAAATCATCCAATTTTAAATTT